>NZ_JBFUID010000045.1:0-52364 GCF_056402055.1 Pseudomonas sp. P4_C4
GGCTGCGATCTTTTGATCTTGTCTTTAAAGCAAAATCAAAAGATCGCAGCCTGCGGCAGCTCCTACAAAAGCACGCCCCAGAACGCTCGAATCAGCGCTTGTCGCGGCGCTTCTTGTCGGCTTTCTTGTGGTGCGACATCAAACGACGCTTCTTGTTGACCTGACGGTCGGTGAGCGTGTTCTTGTTGCCTTCGTACGGGTTCTCGCCACCCTTGAACTCGATGCGGATCGGCGTACCGACCAGCTTCAGGACACGACGGTAAGTGTTTTCCAGGTAACGAACGTAAGACTTCGGCACCTTCTCGATCTGATTGCCGTGAATCACGATGATCGGCGGGTTCGCACCACCCAAGTGGGCGTAACGCAGCTTGATCCGGCGGTTGTTGACCATCGGAGGGGCGTGCTCACCGACCGCATCTTCCAGGATCTGGGTCAGGCGGTTGGTCGGCCAGCGGGTTACTGCGGATTTGAACGAGTTCTGTACCGAGGCGTAGAGGTTGCCCACGCCGGTGCCGTGCAGTGCCGAGATAAAGTGAATATCGGCAAACTCGACGAAGAACAGGCGACGCTGCAACTCGATCTTGACGAAGTCGCGCTCGCTCGGCGTCATGCCGTCCCACTTGTTGATCGCGATGACCAATGCACGACCGGCCTCGAGGGCAAAGCCCAGCAGGTTGAGGTCGTGGTCCACCACGCCTTCGCGGGCGTCCATCACGAAGATCACCACGTTGGCGTCTTTGATCGCTTGCAGGGTTTTGACCACGGAGAACTTTTCGACCTCTTCGTGGATCTTGCCGCGCTTGCGCACACCGGCGGTGTCGATCAGCGTGTACTTCTCGTCGTTACGCTCGAACGGGATGTAGATACTGTCACGGGTGGTGCCGGGTTGGTCGTAGACGATTACCCGGTCTTCCCCGAGCATGCGGTTGACCAGGGTCGACTTGCCGACGTTCGGACGGCCGATGATCGCGATCTTGATCCCGTCTTTTTCGCTTGGGCCAGGAATGCGCTTGGCTTCCTCGCCTTCGGCGACGTCTTCTTCCTCGCCTTCTTCCGGCTCTTCTTCGTCTTTCGGGAATTCGCTCAGGGCGATTTCCAGCATCTGAGTAATGCCACGACCATGAGCGCCAGCGATCGGGATCGCGTGTCCCATGCCCAACGGAGCGAATTCGGCGCGGGCCATTTCAGGGTCGATGTTGTCGACCTTGTTGGCAACCACGTAGGAACGCTTGTTACGTTTGCGCAAATGCTCGGCGATCATCTGGTCGGCGGCGGTAAAACCGGCCTTGGCATCTACCAGGAACAGCACGACATCCGCTTCTTCAATGGCCAGCAGCGATTGCTCGGCCATTTTTTCGTCCATACCGTGCTCGTCACCGGAGATACCACCGGTGTCGACCAGAATGTAGGAACGCCCTTGCCACTTGGCCTCACCGTACTGGCGATCACGGGTCAGACCGGACAAGTCGCCGACGATGGCATCACGAGTCCTGGTCAGGCGGTTGAACAAGGTGGACTTGCCGACGTTTGGTCGGCCCACCAAGGCGATTACGGGAACCATGCGGCTCTCCACTTCGTTATTTCAGAAAATACAAAAGCCGCTGCGAGGCAGCGGCTGGTGCTCGGGGCAACACTGTGTAGGAGCGAGCTTGCTCGCGATAAACGCAACAGCACCGCGTTTATTCAGGTAGCAAACGTAATCGTTGGCGTCCATCGCGAGCAAGCTCGCTCCTACAAAAGTGAAGCTGCCTGGGGGTGTTAACCCCAAGCATAGTCAAACCTTTACTTGATGGTCAGGGCTTCCAGTTTGCCGCTGTTGCCATATACATAAATCGTGTCACCCATCACCAGCGGACGGGCACGCAGGCCGTCGCTGTCGATGCGCTCGCGGCCGACGAAACGACCGTCCACCTGACTCAGCAGGTGCAGGTAACCTTCCAGGTCACCGACTGCAACGTAGCTGGAGAACACTTCCGGGGCCGACAGTTGACGACGGGCCAGCGAATCGTTGCTCCACAAGGCTGTGGTGGAACGCTCGTCGACGCCTTCAACGGTGCCCGAAGACAGGCTCACATAAACGGTACCGAAACCCTGGGCGACACCGGCGTAGCTGGAAGCATCACGCTGCCAGAGCTGACGGCCGCTTTGCAGGTCCAGAGCGGCAACGCGCCCCTGATAGCTGGCGACATACAGCGTCTCGCCCGACAGCAGCAAGCCACCGTCGATATCGACCACACGCTCCAGCTCCGAACGACCTTGCGGGATCGCTACGCGCTGTTCCCACACCGGTACGCCGTTGGTGATATCCACGGCAACCACTTTACCGGTCGACAGGCCAGCCACCGCGAGGCGGTTGGTCACGATCGGCGCACTGGTGCCACGCAGGGTCAGTACCGCAGGGGTGCTGTCATAGATCCAGCGACGGTTACCGGTAGAGGCATCCAGGCCGATCAGGCGATCGTCCTGGGTCTGAACCACCACAACGTCACCGTTGTTGGCTGGCGGTGCCAGTACTTCGCTGGACACGCGAGCGCGCCACTTCTCTTCACCGTTGATGGCGTCCAGGGCAACGATTTCACCCTTGAGCGTACCGATGGTGACCAGACCGTAACCTACGCCAACGGCGCCGGAGACAGGCAGCTCGAGATCTTTCTTCCATTTGACGTCGCCGGTGTTGCGGTCCATCGCCATCAACACGCCAGTGACGTCGGCGGCATAGATGGTATCGCCATCGATGGCCGGAACCAGCATGTTGTAGGTTTCGCCCTGACCGTCACCGATCGAACGACTCCACTGCTTGTGCAGAACCACTTCTTCCTTGAAGTCGACCAGTTCGGCCGGAGGCAGTTCTTTTTTGCTGTTGCTGCTGCAACCCGCGGCCAACAAGGCCAGAGCCAGCAATGCTGCATGTTTCCAACGAATCACGTCACGCATCCCCTTTGGCCAGGTCGTCCAGCTTGATTTGCAGGCCACCGACCGCCGCTTCATCCGACAGAGCCGCCTTGGCTTTTTGATACGCCGCGCTCGCCTCATCGGTACGCCCCAACTGCACCAGCAGGTCGCCCTTGAGCTCTTCGCGAGTGGCCAGGAATGCCTTGTCGGCATCGCCGTCGAGCAACTTCAGTGCTTCGTCTGGCTTGTTCTGCGCACCGAGCACCTGGGCCAGACGCTGACGGGCGATTTCGCCCAGCGCCGGGTTGGCCGGCTTGGCGACGATGGCTTTGAGCTCGCTGGCCGCGTCGTCCAGCTTGCCGCTGTCGACCGCAACCTTGGCCACGAACAGGCTGCCGTACTGCGCGTAGGCACTGCCGCCGAACTCGCTGTTGAGCTTGCCGGCCAGGTCCGAAACACGGGCCGCATCAGGCTTGCCATCAGGCGTCAACGTGGTTTCGAGCAATTGCTGATAGAGAATCGAGGCGCCTTGCGACTGATTGCTCTGATACTTGTGGAACGCCTGCCAGCCGAACACGATGACCAGCGCCAACAGGCCGCCAGTGACCAGGGGCTTACCGTTGCGTGACCACCATTCCTTCAATTCCGCCACATGTTCGTCTTCGGTACTCGACACCCCAATACTCCTTAATCGCTAATTCGGCTGTTTAGACAGCTTCAACCCTGCACGACGCAGGTGGCCAGGTGTGCTGCAAGCGCATCCCAGGCAATGCTTTGTTGTTCGCCCTGGCCACGCAGGGGCTTGAAACCTACCACTTGCTGGGCCATTTCGTCGTCACCGAGGATCAGCGCATACAGCGCACCGCTCTTGTCGGCCTTCTTGAACTGGCTTTTGAAACTGCCGGCGCCGGCATTCACTTGCAGGCGCAGGTTGGGCAACTGGTCACGAACGCGCTCCGCCAGGATCAGCCCGGCGAGCTCGGCGGCTTCACCGAAGGCGCAGAGGTAGACGTCGACCTGACGGGAGATCTCTTGCGGGATCTGCTCCAGGGTTTCCAGCAACAGCACCAGGCGTTCGATGCCCATGGCAAAGCCAACGCCGGCGGTCGGCTTGCCGCCCATCTGCTCCACCAGACCGTCGTAACGGCCACCGGCACACACGGTGCCCTGGGCGCCGAGCTTGTCGGTGACCCACTCGAAAACGGTCTTGCTGTAGTAATCCAGCCCGCGAACCAGCTTCGGGTTGATCACGTAAGGAATGCCGGCGGCGTCCAGGCGAGCCTTGAGGCCCTCGAAATGCACGCGGGATTCTTCGTCGAGGTAGTCGGCCATTTTCGGTGCATCGACCAATACCGCCTGGGTGTCGGCATTCTTGGTATCAAGAACCCGCAGCGGGTTGGTCTTCAGGCGGCGCTGGCTGTCTTCGTCCAGCTTGTCCAGATGCCGGGACAGGAACTCGACCAGTGCTTCGCGATAACGACCACGGGATTCGCTGGTGCCCAGGCTGTTGAGCTCGAGCTTGACCGCATCGCGGATGCCCAGTTCGCCCCACAGGCGCCAGGTCAGCACGATCAGCTCGGCGTCGATGTCCGGACCGTCGAGGTTGAACACTTCGACACCGATCTGGTGGAACTGGCGATAACGGCCTTTCTGCGGACGCTCGTGGCGGAACATCGGGCCGATGTACCAGAGTTTCTGCACCTGGCCACCACCGGTGATGCCGTGCTCCAGCACTGCGCGCACACAGGCCGCCGTGCCTTCAGGGCGCAGGGTCAGGGAGTCGCCGTTGCGGTCGTCGAAGGTGTACATCTCTTTTTCGACGATGTCGGTCACTTCACCGATGGAACGCTTGAACAGTTCGGTGAACTCGACGATCGGCATGCGGATCTGCTTGTAACCGTAGTTATCCAGCAGGCGCGAAACGGTGCCTTCGAAATGACGCCACAGGGGGGTCTGCTCGGGCAGGATGTCGTTCATGCCACGAATGGCTTGCAGAGACTTGCTCACTTTAAATCCTTAAATTCGTTCGGCTCTTCAGTCAGGTTCAGCCGCGCGCAATAACGGCAGCGTCAGCTTCGACCTTTTCGGCCGCTTTCTGGCGGATCAAGCGTTCAAGCTCATCCACCAGATTGTCATTCGTCAGTTTCTGCGACGGCTTGCCGTCGATGTAAATCAGGTTCGGCGTACCGCCGGTCAAGCCGATATGGGCTTCCTTGGCTTCGCCCGGGCCGTTGACCACGCAACCGATGACCGCGACATCCAGCGGCACCAGCAAATCTTCGAGGCGCCCTTCCAGCTCGTTCATGGTCTTGACCACATCGAAATTCTGCCGCGAGCAGCTCGGGCAGGCGATGAAGTTGATGCCACGGGAACGCAGGTGCAGGGACTTGAGAATGTCGTAGCCGACTTTCACTTCCTCGACCGGGTCGGCCGCCAGCGAGATGCGGATAGTATCGCCAATCCCTTCGGCGAGCAGCATACCGAGGCCCACGGCAGATTTCACCGTGCCGGAACGCAAACCACCGGCTTCAGTGATGCCCAGGTGCAGCGGCTGGACGATTTCCTTGGCCAGCAGGCGGTAGGCTTCGACGGCCATGAACACGTCGGACGCTTTCACGCTGACCTTGAAATCCTGGAAGTTCAGGCGTTCAAGGTGCTCGACGTGACGCAAGGCAGACTCGACCAGCGCAGCCGGGGTCGGCTCGCCGTATTTCTTTTGCAGGTCTTTTTCCAGGGAGCCGGCGTTCACACCGATACGGATCGGGATCCCGCGGTCACGGGCGGCATCCACCACCGCACGCACGCGGTCTTCGCGACCGATGTTGCCCGGGTTGATCCGCAGGCAATCGACACCCAGTTCGGCTACGCGCAAAGCGATCCGGTAATCGAAGTGAATGTCGGCAACCAGGGGCACCTTGACCAGCTGCTTGATCTTGCCGAAGGCTTCGGCAGCGTCCATGTCCGGTACGGAGACCCGCACGATATCGACGCCGGCCGCTTCCAGGCGATTGATTTGCGCGACAGTGGCCGCGACATCGTTGGTGTCGCTGTTGGTCATGCTCTGCACAGCGATAGGTGCATCGCCGCCAACAGGCACGTTACCGACCCAGATCTTGCGGGATTCGCGACGTTTGATTGGAGATTCGCCGTGCATGACTTATTGACCCAACTTCAGGCGAGCAGTCTCGCCACTGGTGAACGGAGCGACATCAACCGGCTGGCCGTTGTAGCTGACCTGAGCGCCGCGGGCAAAGCCCAGACGCACGGTAAACGGTGGTTTACCATTGACTGCCAGGCCGGCGCCTTTGCGCTTGAGACCGCTGAACAGTACCTTGCCACTACCGTCGGTCACTTGTGTCCAGCAATCGGCGGTGAACTGCACCTGAACCTGGCCTTGACCGGCCACTGGCGCGGTTACCGCTGGAGCAGGAGCGCTCGGGGCTGCCGGAACAGTCGCGACCGGGGCAGCAGGCGCTGCCGGGGCGGGAGTTGACGGAGTCGCTGGTGCTGCGACAACTGGCGCTGAATTGTGAGCAGGCGCGGCTGGAGTGGCCTGCACCGCCGGTGCAGTCGCCTGAGCTTCTGCCGGAGTGTCGGCCTGTGGCAGTGCGAGGACGGTTCCGCCTTCGGTCTGACCTTCCACGACAGCCTGGTCTTCCGGCTCGTCCAGTGGATGAATCTGCGTAGTACCGTCGGCGCCTTCGACTTCAACGTGTTCCGGAACCAGCCCGATCAGGTCCTTGGTACGCATCGAGGTCTGATCCTGCCACCAGACGAAACCGCCACCGATCACCGCGATCAGCAACAGCAGGCTGACGATTCGCAGGATGGTGTGGGAGACCCGGACCGGTTCTTCGATACGACCCAGACTGTGAACACTGCTGCCCTGGGAGTCGGTACCGGTGGATTGATCGAATTGCTGGACCAGTACGGCCTGGTCCATGCCGAGCAATTTGGCATAGGCGCGAATGTAACCACGGGCAAAAGTATGCCCGGGCAGCTTGTCGAAAGCGCCGGCTTCCAGATTGCTCAAGGAAGTGGGGGTGAGGTTGAGCTTGAGGGCCACTTCGGCCAGCGACCAGCCATTGCTTTCGCGGGCCTGGCGCAAAGTCTCACCGGGGTTTACGCGATTCGCTGCTACAACTTCGGGATGCGCCGCTTTCATCATTGCTCCGACAGGTATTGCTGATATTCCGGTGTACCGGGATAGAGTCTTTTTAGTTGCAGGCCGGCACTTGCGGCCTTGTCGCGGTCGTCAAACACTTTTGCCAGCCGAACGCCGAGCAATAGACTACGTGCATTTTGTTCAGTGAGCTGGCTAAAACGGTCGTAATAGTCACGCGCGGGCACATAATGCCTGTCTTCGTAAGACAACTCAGCCATTTCCAGCAATGCACGAGGTTGTTGGCGGTTCAGGCGCAGGGCTTTTTCCAGTTGCTGCTGGGCCAAATCGCGCTGACCGAGCATCGCAGCGGTCATGCCCAGGTTCTCGAACACCCGCGAACGCTCAGGATACAGGGTATCGGCTGCGGCTTGTTCAAAGCGCTCGTAGGCTTCCTTGTAACGCTTCTGCTCGAACAGAAAACTGCCGTAATTATTGAGGATTCGCGCATCGGCGGGACGGGAAGACAGCGCCTTGCGGAAATGCTCATCGGCAAGTTCCGGTTCCATCTCGGCCTGGAACACCAGCCCCAGCGCCGCGTTGGCATCAGGGTCGGAGCCATCCAGTTCCAGCGCTTTTTTCAACGGGACCTTGGCGCGCTCGGTCATCCCCTGCTGCAAATACCCGATACCCAGCTGAACGTACGCCTCACGCGCTTCATCGCGGCCCTTGCTGGTCTTCATCGGGCTGTAGTCGCCCGAAAGCACGCAGCCAGCACACAGGCTGGCCAACAGCAAAAGCAGCGCAAAGCGCAGGGACATAGAGTTCCTCTCTTGGTTATTTCGCGGCGTCTTGCGCTACATCGTTGTCGGCGTTGAGTTCACGCACGGCGATATAACGTTCGCTGCGACGGGTGCGATCCAGCACCTGCCCTACCAATTGACCACAGGCGGCGTCGATGTCCTCACCACGGGTGGTGCGGACGGTGACATTGAAACCTGCATGGTGAAGCTGATCCTGAAAACGACGAATCGCATTATTGCTCGGACGCTCGTAACCGGAATGCGGGAACGGGTTGAACGGGATCAGGTTGATCTTGCACGGGATGTTCTTGAGCAGCTCGATCATTTCCACCGCGTGCTCGACCTTGTCATTGATATCTTTGAGCAAGGTGTACTCGATGGTCAGCACGCGCTTTTCGCCGAGATTCGACATGTAGCGCTGGCACGACTCGAGCAGCATCTTAAGCGGATACTTCTTGTTGATCGGCACCAATTGGTTACGCAATGCGTCATTCGGTGCGTGCAGGGACAACGCCAGGGAGACGTCGATGTGCTTGGAGAGCTCATCGATCATCGGCACCACGCCGGAGGTCGACAGGGTCACACGGCGCTTGGAAATGCCGTAGCCCAGGTCGTCCATCATCAAATGCATGGCCGCGACGACGTTGTCGAAGTTCAGCAGCGGCTCACCCATGCCCATCATCACCACGTTGGTGATGGCACGGTCGACGGTTGCCGGGACGCTGCCAAAGGATTTGTTGGCAATCCACACCTGACCGATGACTTCGGCGGCGGTGAGGTTGCTGTTGAAGCCTTGCTTGCCGGTGGAGCAGAAACTGCAATCCAGGGCACAGCCTGCCTGGGACGAAACGCACAAGGTGCCGCGCTTGCCCTGGGGAATGTACACGGTCTCGACGCAGCTGCCGGACGCCACGCGCACCACCCATTTACGGGTGCCGTCGGTGGAAATGTCCTCGCTGACCACTTCAGGACCGCGAACTTCAGCAATCACCTTGAGCTTGTCGCGCAAGGCCTTGCTGACGTTCGTCATGGCGTCGAAATCATCGACGCCAAGGTGGTGAATCCATTTCATTACCTGACCGGCACGGAAACGCTTCTCCCCGATTGAGTCGAAGAATTTTTCCATTTCCTGTTGAGTCAGACCCAGCAGGTTGGTTTTTACAGTCGATGTAGTCATGGATTCACCTTCACTCTTAAGCCAATGCTTAGCGAGTGGTTACTTCAGTAGCTGCGAAGAAGTACGAGATTTCGCGAGCGGCAGCGGCTTCGGAGTCCGAACCGTGCACAGCGTTGGCGTCGATGGAATCAGCGAAGTCAGCGCGGATGGTGCCGGCAGCAGCTTCTTTAGGGTTGGTAGCGCCCATCAGCTCACGGTTCAGAGCGATAGCGTTTTCGCCTTCCAGAACCTGAACGACAACCGGACCGGAGATCATGAAAGCAACCAGGTCGTTGAAGAAACCACGAGCGCTGTGCTCAGCGTAGAAGCCTTCAGCTTCAGCTTTGGACAGTTGCTTCAGTTTCGAAGCTACAACGCGCAGGCCAGCTTTTTCGAAACGAGTGGTGATCTCGCCGATAACGTTTTTTGCAACAGCGTCAGGCTTGATGATGGAGAAAGTACGTTGAACAGCCATGGTGTAACTCCAGAAACGGTAATTTACGAAAAATTAAACCCGCGAATTATACGCGGGTTCTTGGGTATTGCCTAACTGCGTACGGTACAGACTCAGTCTGCTTCTTCGATCCAGGCGGCCTGAATGGCTTCAAGCACCTTCTCGCCACCGCGGGTCGGATCATCGCTGAACTCCGGCAATGCCAGCACCCATTGGTGCAGATCGACGAAATTCACGTAACGCGGATCCACATCGGACTTGCTTTCAGCCAGCTGGATCGCAATTTCCAGAACATCAGTCCACTTGAGACTCATGACAGCTCCTTGAATCAGTGCGGCGCTTCGGCTGCGTGGTTGACCGAGTACTTCGGAATTTCGACGGTCAGGTCTTCAGTCCCGACTTTCGCCTGACAGCCCAGACGCGACTGAGCCTCCAGCCCCCAGGCCCTATCAAGATAGTCTTCCTCCAGCTCGTCGGCCTCTTCCAGCGAATCGAAACCCTCGCGGATGATGCAGTGGCAAGTGGTGCAGGCGCAGACACCGCCACAGGCACTTTCCATCTCGATATGGTGCTCATGGGCCAGCTCGAGGATGGACGTACCGGTCTCAGCCTCTACAACCATGCCTTCAGGGCAGAACTTCTCGTGTGGCAGAAAAATGACCTGCGGCATCGTTATTCCTCAATCTCATTCAGGTTGCGCCCCGCCAGCGCGGCTTTCACCGTCGAGTCCAGGCGGCGGGCAGCAAAGGCGTCGGTCACTTGCGACAGACGCTTGGTCTGCTGCTCGATAGCATAACCATCGGTACCTTTCATCAGTTCGGTCAGTTCCTGCACCTGCATGTCGATGACCAGGCGCTCTTCGGCGTCGAGCAAGCGCTCGCCATCCGCCTCCAGAGCAGCCTGCACCGCCTCGATCAGGCGCTGGGCGTCGACCTGCTGCTCGCGCAATACGCGGGCAACCTTGTCGTCATTGGCGTGCTGGAACGAATCCTTGAGCATTTTGGCGATTTCGCCGTCGGTCAGACCGTAGGACGGCTTGACCTGGATGCTGGCCTCGACGCCCGAACCCAGTTCGCGGGCGGAAACACTGAGCAGACCGTCGGCATCGACCTGGAAGGTCACGCGAATCTTCGCCGCGCCAGCCACCATCGCCGGAATCCCGCGCAACTCGAAGCGTGCCAGGGAGCGGCAGTCGCTGATCAGCTCACGCTCGCCCTGCAATACGTGGATGGCCATGGCCGACTGGCCGTCTTTATAAGTGGTGAAGTCCTGGGCGCGGGCGACAGGGATGGTGGTGTTGCGCGGAATCACCTTCTCCATCAGGCCGCCCATGGTTTCCAGCCCCAGGGACAACGGAATCACGTCGAGCAGCAGCAATTCGCTGCCATCACGCTTGTTACCGGCCAACGTATCGGCCTGGATCGCAGCGCCAATCGCTACCACTTGATCCGGATCGATTTCTGTCAGCGGCTCACGGCCGAAGGCTTCGGCGACGGCGTCACGAACGCGAGGAACGCGAGTCGAACCACCCACCATGACCACGGCATGCACGTCTTCCAGCTCGATACCGGAATCACGAACAGCGCGGCGGCAGGCCTTCAGGCTGCGGGCAACCATCGGCTCGATCAGCGCATTGAAGGCTTCACGAGTGAGTTCAGCCTTCCAGTCGCCATAAGCGACTTCGACGCTCGCAGAGTTGGTCAGCGCTTCTTTTGCCGCACAAGCAGTCTGCAGCAGGTTGCGTTGCACGCCCGGGTCGAGATCGGCGGACAGGCCAGCGCTCTCGATGATCCAGCCAGCGATCGCGTGGTCAAAGTCGTCGCCGCCCAGGGCGCTGTCGCCGCCGGTAGCCAGGACTTCGAAGACACCGCCGGTCAGGCGCAGAATCGAAATATCGAAGGTGCCGCCGCCCAGGTCATAAATCGCGACCAGGCCTTCGGCGTGCTGGTCCAGACCGTAAGCCACGGCTGCCGCGGTCGGCTCATTGAGCAAGCGCAGCACGTTCAGACCGGCCAGCTTGGCCGCATCCTTGGTGGCTTGACGCTGAGCGTCGTCGAAATAGGCCGGAACGGTGATCACCGCGCCCACCAGTTCGCCGCCCAAGGTCGCTTCGGCGCGTTGACGCAGGACCTTGAGGATATCGGCGGAGACTTCGACCGGGCTTTTCGGGCCCTGGATCGTGTCGATGAACGGCATGTGCGACTCGCCGCCGACAAAGCGGTACGGCAACTGATCGCCCAACTGCTTGACGTCGGACAGACCACGACCCATCAAGCGCTTGACCGACAGCACGGTGTTCAACGGATCGGTGGCGGCGGCCAGCTTGGCGGATTCGCCAACCTCGACGCGATCGGCGTGGTAGCGCACGGCAGACGGCAGGATGACCCGCCCTTCTGCGTCGGCAAGAGGCTCGGAAAGACCACTGCGCAATGCAGCGACCAGCGAATTGGTAGTGCCCAAGTCGATCCCCACAGCCAGACGACGCTGGTGCGGTTGAGGACTTTGGCCGGGTTCGGCGATCTGCAGTAGGGCCATCGTTATCAGGACTTATCTGTATATCAGGCGTGCGACCGGAGCGGCACTGGGTTAATCGTCGAGGCGCTCTTCTAACTGGCGCACTTCGTAGGTGAGCTTGTCGAGAAACTGCATGCGCCGCATCAGGCGCTCGGCCTGTTCACGTTGCGCTGCATCATTCCAGCAAGCCGCGAAGCTTTGGTTCAGTACATCCTGAGCGGTTTTCAAGCGACGCTTGAACGCTGCAACACCGGCCAAATCGGCACTGTCTTGCAGGTCTTCGAGCTCTTCACGCAACTCCATCTGCTGCAGAAGAAACTCCGGATCATGCACCGTGACCTCCAGCGGCAGCTCGCCACCATTCAAGGCGAGCAGGTAACGCGCGCGCTTGGGTGGACTCTTGAGCGTCTGGTAGGCCTCGTTGAGGCTCGCGGATTGCTCTAGCGCCAACCGCTGCTCGCGCTCGGAAGCGTCAGCAAAGCGGTCCGGATGAACGCCGCGCGCCAACTCTCGGTAGCGCGTAGCCAGCTGATCGAGGTCCAGATTGAAACTCGGTTGCAGCTCGAATAAAGCGAAATGACAAGGAGTACCCACGACAAGCCTCAGATGTTGAAGCTTTCGCCGCAGCCACATTCACCGCGCACGTTGGGGTTGTTGAACTTGAAGCCTTCGTTCAACCCTTCCTTGACGAAATCGAGCTCGGTGCCGTCCAGGTAGGCCAGGCTTTTCGGGTCGATGATCACTTTTTCGCCGTGACTTTCGAACACCTGGTCCTCTGCAACCACCTCGTCGACAAACTCCAGCACGTAGGCAAGGCCGGAACAGCCTGTGGTGCGAACACCCAGACGAATCCCTTCACCTTTGCCGCGCCCGTCGAGGGAGCGCCGCACGTGTCGAGCAGCCGCTTCTGTCATGCTGATAGCCATCGGTGACTCCTTACTCGTCGCCAAAACTCGAAAATCAGATCAAGCCTTTCTTCTGCTTGTAATCGCGAACAGCCGCCTTGATGGCGTCTTCAGCGAGTACCGAGCAGTGGATTTTCACTGGCGGCAGGGCCAGTTCTTCAGCCAGCTGGGTGTTCTTGATGGTTTCCGCTTCGTCCAGGGTCTTGCCCTTCATCCACTCGGTGGCGAGGGAGCTGGAAGCGATTGCCGAACCGCAACCGTAGGTCTTGAACTTGGCATCTTCGATGATGCCGGCGTCGTTGACCTTGATCTGCAGGCGCATCACGTCGCCGCACGCCGGAGCGCCGACCATGCCGGTGCCGACATCAGGGTCTTCCGCGTCCATCTTGCCGACGTTGCGCGGGTTTTCGTAGTGGTCGATGACCTTTTCGCTGTAAGCCATGATTCTCAATCCTCACTCATCAGGGCCGCTCTTGAGACCCTGCAGTTGCGCTGCGTGTACCGCCGCGCTGCTACAGGACCTGTATCCGGCGGCTTCTATAGTTAGTGTGCCGCCCACTCGATCTTCGAGATATCGACGCCGTCTTTGTACATGTCCCACAGCGGCGACAGAGCGCGCAGCTTGGTTACGGCCTCGCAGACTTTCTGCGCGGCGTAGTCGATTTCTTCTTCGGTGGTGAAGCGGCCGAAGGTGAAGCGGATCGAGCTGTGTGCCAGTTCGTCGTTGCGGCCCAGGGCCCGCAGTACGTACGAAGGCTCAAGGGACGCCGAGGTGCAGGCCGAACCGGACGAAACCGCCAGATCCTTGAGCGCCATGATCAGCGACTCGCCTTCAACGTAGTTGAAACTCAGGTTCAGGTTGTGCGGAACGCGGGCGGTCATGCTGCCGTTGACGTACAGCTCTTCCAGGTGCTCGACCTGCTTGTAGAAGCGGTCGCTCAACGCCTTGATGCGTGCGTTCTCGGCAGCCATGTCTTCCTTGGCTACGCGGAAAGCTTCGCCCATGCCGACGATCTGGTGGGTCGCCAGGGTGCCGGAACGCATGCCGCGCTCATGACCACCACCGTGCATGGTCGCTTCGATACGTACGCGCGGCTTGCGGCTTACGTACAGGGCGCCGATACCTTTAGGACCGTAGGTCTTGTGGGCGGAGAACGACATCATGTCGACTTTCAGCTTCGAAAGGTCGATCTCGACCTTGCCAGTGGACTGAGCGGCGTCGACGTGGAACAGGATGCCCTTGGAGCGGAGCAGTTCGCCGATCGCTGCGATGTCGTTGACGGTGCCGATTTCGTTATTCACGTGCATGACCGAAACCAGGATGGTGTCGTCGCGCAGTTCGGCTTCGATCATCTCCGGGGTCACCAGGCCATCGGTGCGAGGCTCGATGTAGGTCACTTCGAAGCCTTCACGCTCCAGTTGGCGCATGGTGTCCAGGACAGCCTTGTGCTCAATCTTGGTGGTGATCAGGTGCTTGCCCTTGGTGGCATAGAAATGCGCCGCACCCTTGATTGCCAGGTTGTCGGATTCGGTGGCACCGGAGGTCCAGACGATTTCACGCGGGTCGGCGTTGACCAGGTCAGCGACCTGACGACGGGCGTTTTCGACGGACTCTTCGGCTTTCCAGCCGAACACGTGGGAACGGGACGCCGGGTTACCGAAGTTTCCGTCGACCAGCAGGCATTCACTCATTTTTTGCGCAACACGCGGATCAACCGGGGTGGTCGCAGAGTAATCAAGGTAAATCGGCAATTTCATGGACTATCTCCTAAATCAGGCTGGCTGGCGTGCCGCTAGCTCTTCGGCTGTCATTCGACGGCGGACGCTTCAATCTTGTCCAGGCGTGGCGCCTTGCTGTTGCAACGGCGCTGGTCCTGACGCTGGGCTACTTCTTGCACCTCACGGCGAGTCACAAGGTCAGCCAAGCTGATACCGCTCAGAAATTCGTGAATCTGCAGGCTCAGATCGCACCACAAGTGGTGAGTCAGGCAAGTGTCGCCGGAATGGCAATCACCCTGCCCCTGGCATTTGGTTGCATCGACCGATTCGTTCACCGCATCGATCACCTGGGCGACCTGGATGCCCTGCATGTCGCGGGACAATTGGTAGCCACCGCCCGGACCGCGCACGCTGGACACCAGATTGCTGCGGCGCAATTTGGCGAAAAGCTGTTCGAGGTAGGACAGGGAGATGCCTTGGCGCTCGGAGATATCGGCCAGGGACACGGGCCCGTGCTGCGCGTGCAATGCCAGATCGAGCATGGCGGTCACGGCGTATCGGCCTTTTGTAGTCAGTCGCATGGACAATTACCACGGAGTTCGGAATGAGGCGAGTATGCAATTCCCGAGTATTTAAGTCAACTATAAGACCTAGTGCTTTAGTCAGGTTTACCCGCAAAAGAGCGGCAGCATCATAGCAAAGGCTGGCTGAGAACAGCCAGTAATACCGAGTTATCGTTCATCGCGGGCAAGCTCGCTCCTACAGGGGAACGCATTTCAAATGTAGGAGTGAGCCTGCTCGCGATAAGGTCAACTCGGTCTAGCTAGCCTGACTCTGATCCTTGTCCTTCACACAGGCAAAGTCCTCTTCGCGCAGCTCAGGCAGATCTTTCGCACAGTAATTGCTGCCCAGGTCCTTCAGCGCCCCGCACATCCCCTCCAGGCGCCCATCGACCGCCTGCAAGTGATCGAGCAGCTGACCAATGGCACGCGCCACCGGGTCGGGCATGTCTTCGCTGAGGCCGTAGGCATCAAAACCGATCTTCTCGGCCATGGCCTTGCGCTTGGCGTCCTGCTCGACATCGGACTTGACGATGATCCGCCCCGGAATACCCACCACAGTGGCACCCGGCGGCACTTCCTTGGTCACTACAGCATTGGAACCCACCTTGGCCCCGGCACCGACAGTGAACGGGCCGAGCACCTTCGCGCCCGCCCCGACAACTACGCCATCACCCAAGGTCGGGTGACGCTTACCCTTGTTCCAGCTGGTGCCGCCCAGGGTTACGCCCTGGTAAATAGTGACATCATCGCCGATCTCGGCGGTTTCACCGATAACGATGCCCATGCCATGGTCAATGAAGAAGCGACGCCCCACCTTGGCCCCCGGATGGATCTCGATCCCGGTCAACCAGCGACCGAAGTTCGACACCAGCCGCGCCAGCCATTTCAGGTCCGCGCGCCACAGCATCGCCGACAAACGGTGAATCCAGATGGCGTGCATGCCGGGGTAGCAGGTCAGGACTTCAAAAGCGTTACGCGCCGCCGGGTCTCGGTGGAATACGCTCTGGATATCTTCACGCAAACGCTCGAACATCATTAATCCTTCCGCTTAAGGAGCTCGCCACGGGCCGCTTTCTGGGTTTCCGTGAGGATGCCACGCAAAATATTCATTTCCGCCCGGCTGACCGAGCTGCGTCCGTACAACCGGCGCAGGCGCGCCATCAAGTGCCGTGGCTTTTCCGGATCGAGGAATTCGATGGCCACCAGGGTCTGCTCCAGGTGCTCATAGAATCGTTCCAGCTCGTCCATGGTCGCAAGCTCAGCGCTTTTGACCGAAGCCACTTCTTCCTTCTCGACCTTGCTCGGCTGACCTTGGGCCGCCAGCCAGGACATGCGCACTTCATAACCCAACACCTGCACCGCCGCCCCAAGGTTCAGCGAGCTGAACTCAGGGTCTGATGGGATGTGCACGTGATAATGACATCGCTGCAGCTCTTCGTTGGTCAGGCCGGAGTCTTCACGACCGAACACCAGGGCAATCTCCGCACCCTGCCCGGCTTCCTCGACCACCTTCGTTCCGCATTCGCGGGGGTCGAGCAACGGCCAGGGAATACGCCGATCGCGGGCACTGGTACCCAGCACCAGGTTGCAGCCGACCAAGGCATCTTCCAAGGTGGCGACGACTTGCGCGTTTTCAAGGATGTCCCCGGCACCGGAGGCACGGGCATCGGCCTCGTGATGCGGGAACACACGAGGCTCGACCAGCACCAGCCGCGACAGCCCCATGTTCTTCATGGCACGCGCAGCCCCGCCGATATTGCCCGGATGGCTGGTATTGACCAGGACGACACGAATGTTTTGCAGCAAGGGAGGCGCTCTCGAACACGATAATCGGGAGCGGAATCTTACAGCGCTGGCTACCGTTAAGCCATGAAAGCGAACGTCGTCCTTCTCCTGTAGAAACTTTCTGATAGAATGCCCGGCTTTCTTTAACAACCTTAGGTGACACATCCATGCAGCCCATGCTGAATATCGCGCTGCGCGCCGCCCGCAGCGCCAGTGAATTGATCTTCCGCTCCATCGAGCGCCTGGATACCATCAAGGTCGACGAAAAAGACGCCAAGGATTACGTATCCGAGGTGGATCGCGCTGCCGAACAGAAAATCATCGATGCACTGCGCAAGGCCTACCCGAATCACTCGATCATGGGTGAAGAAACCGGCATGCACGCCGGCACCGGCATCGAAGGCGAAGAGTACCTGTGGATCATCGATCCGCTGGACGGCACCACCAACTTCCTGCGCGGCATTCCTCACTTCGCTGTCAGCATCGCCTGCAAATACCGCGGTCGTCTTGAGCACGCTGTTGTTCTGGACCCGGTTCGCCAGGAAGAATTCACCGCCAGCCGTGGTCGCGGCGCTCAACTGAACGGTCGTCGCCTGCGCGTCAGCGGTCGCACCAGCCTGGACGGCGCCCTGCTGGGTACCGGCTTCCCGTTCCGTGACGACCAGATGGACAACCTCGACAACTACCTGGGCATGTTCCGCGCGCTGGTTGGCCAGACTGCCGGCATCCGCCGCGCAGGTTCGGCTAGCCTGGACCTGGCCTACGTGGCCGCCGGCCGTTTCGACGCCTTCTGGGAGTCGGGCCTGTCCGAGTGGGACATGGCTGCGGGCGCCCTGCTGATCCAGGAAGCCGGCGGTTTGGTGAGTGACTTCACCGGCGGTCACGACTTCCTTGAGAAAGGCCACGTCGTTGCCGGCAACACCAAATGCTTCAAGGCAGTATTGACGGCGATCCAGCCGCACCTGCCAGCCTCGCTGAAGCGCTAAGCTTCCCGCGACAGAAAAGCACCTTTCGGGGTGCTTTTTTTATGCCTGGAATTTGCCCTTCAAAACACCACAAACCCCTGTGGGAGCGAGCTTGCTCGCGATAGCGATGTATCAGTCACCTCATATGCTGAATGTGACACCGTCATCGCGAGCAAGCTCGCTCCCACAGGGGATTGGGGGTGATGCTTAAATCGCGAGCACAAAAAAAGCACCCCGCAGGGTGCTTCTTTTTTATCCAGCGTCAGCAGATCACTGAGCCGCCTGATTCTCCGACAAGATCAGCTTGCCTTCCTTATCCACCGGAATCTGGTTGCCTGGATCACGATCCATGCGCACCTTGCCTTCCTTGCCGTCCAGCGAATACCGCACGTCGTAACCTACAACCTTGTCACTGATGTCGTTAACCGTGTTACAGCGGGTCTGGGTCGTGGTGTAGGTGTCACGCTCTTGCATGCCTTCCTGCACCTTGTTGCCGGCGTAACCGCCACCGACAGCACCCGCGACCGTGGCGATCTTCTTACCGGTGCCGCCACCGATCTGGTTACCCAGCAAACCACCTGCCAATGCACCGACCACCGTACCGGCGATCTGATGTTGATCTTTCACCGGCGCCTGCCGGGTGACCGCTACATCCTTGCATACTTCACGTGGAGTCTTGATTTGTGTCTTGACCGGCTCAACGGCGAGTACTTGTGCGTACTCCGGGCCGCTTTTAACCAGGCTGTAGGTGGCCACAGCACCCCCGGCAGTTACACCGACAGCACCCAGTACAGCACCAACCAGCATCGACTTGTTCACATGAACCTCCTGGACCATCACATGCGGAACATGTCCGCGCTTCTCCCAGCCTTGGAGCACAAAAAAAGGCGCGAGTTCAACTCGCGCCTTTTTTGGACTACATCGCTTAAAGACTTTGCCTTCAAGGACGGTCGTCGACTTCCTTCTCGGTGTTGGCCGGAGGAATCAGATCCTCAGTGCTCAGGTTCAGCCAGATCAGCACCACGTTCGCGATGTAGATCGACGAGTAAGTACCCGCCAGAACACCGATGAACAGGGCGATGGAGAAGCCGAACAGGTTGTCGCCGCCGAAGAACAGCAGGGCCGCGATCGCCAGCAAGGTGGAGATCGAAGTCGCCATGGTCCGCAGCAGGGTTTGCGTGGTCGAGATGTTGATGTTCTCGATCAGGCTGGCCTTGCGCAGTACACGGAAGTTCTCACGAACCCGGTCGAATACCACGATGGTGTCGTTGAGCGAGTAACCGATGATCGCCAGTACCGCCGCCAGCACCGTCAGGTCGAAGGTGATCTGGAAGAACGACAGGATACCGACGGTCACGATCACGTCGTGGATCAAGGACACGATCGCACCGACCGCAAACTTCCACTGAAAGCGGAACGCCAGGTAGATCAGGATACCGCCCAGCGCCATCAGCATGCCGAGGCCGCCCTGGTCGCGCAGCTCTTCACCCACCTGCGGGCCGACGAACTCGACACGCTTGACCGTCGCCGGGTTCTCGCCACCCACCTTCTGCAAGGCTTCGGCGACCTGGTGACCCAGTTGCGGGTCTTCACCAGGCATGCGCACCAGCAAATCGGTGGTCGCACCGAAGTTCTGCACGATGGCTTCGTGATAACCCGCGGTCACCAGCTGCTCACGCACCTTGGTGACATCGGCCGGACGCTCGTAGGTCAGCTCGATGAGCGTACCGCCGGTGAAATCCAGCCCCCAGTTCATGCCCTTGTGGAAGACACTGAACATTGCCAGTGCGGTAAGGAACAATGTGACGCCGAACGCAAAGTTGCGAACGCCCATGAAGTTGATTGTACGTAACATGGCAGCCCCTTAAATCCACAACTTCTTGAAGTCACGACCGCCGAAGATCAGGTTGACCATCGCGCGGGTCACCATGATGGCCGTGAACATCGAGGTAAAGATCCCGAGGGACATGGTCACTGCGAAGCCCTTGACCGGGCCGGTGCCCATGGCAAAGAGGATGCCGCCGACCAGCAAGGTGGTCAGGTTGGCGTCGAGAATCGCGGTGAATGCCCGGCCGAAGCCTTCGTTGATTGCGCGCTGCACGGTCATGCCGGCGGCGATCTCTTCACGAATCCGCGAGAAGATCAGCACGTTGGCGTCGACCGCCATGCCCATGGTCAACACGATACCGGCGATACCCGGCAGGGTCAGCGTTGCACCCAGCAGCGACATCAGGGCCAGCAGCATCACCATGTTCACCGCCAGAGCGACGGTGGCGATCAGGCCGAAGAAGCGGTAGATGGCCATGATGAACAGCGAGACGAACAGCATGCCCCACAGCGATGCATCGATACCCTTGGTGATGTTGTCGGCACCCAGGCTTGGGCCGATGGTACGTTCTTCAGCGAAGTACATCGGTGCAGCCAGACCACCGGCACGCAGCAGCAGCGCCAGTTCGGACGACTCACCCTGGCCATTCAGGCCAGTGATGCGGAACTGAGCACCCAGCGGCGACTGGATGGTCGCCAGGCTGATGATCTTCTTCTCTTCCTTGAAGGTCTGAACCGGCACGTCTTTCTCGACGCCGTTGACCATCTGCTTGGTGTAGGTGGTGATCGGACGCTGCTCGATGAAGATCACCGCCATGCTGCGGCCGACGTTCGAACGGGTCGCACGGCTCATCAGCTCGCCGCCGTGACCATCCAGACGAATGTTCACTTCCGGTGTGCCATGCTCGCCGAAGCCAGCCTTGGCGTCAGTCACCTGGTCACCGGTGATGATCAGGCCACGCTCGATCAGCGCAGGAGGACGCTTGCCTTCACGGAACTCGAATTCCTCGGAAGTGGCTTTCGAAGCACCCGGCTCAGCAGCCAGACGGAACTCGAGGTTGGCCGTCTTGCCGAGGATACGCTTGGCTTCGGCAGTGTCCTGCACGCCCGGCAGCTCAACCACGATGCGGTTGGCGCCCTGACGCTGAACGATCGGTTCAGCAACACCCAGCTCGTTGACGCGGTTACGTACCGTGGTCAAGTTCTGCTTGATGGAGTATTCGCGGATTTCCGCCAGCTTGGCCGGGGTCATCGCCAGACGCAGCACCGCCTGACCATTGAGGTCGGCCGGAACAATGTCGAAATCGTTGAAGTTCTTGCGGATGATCGAACGGGCCTGCTCGCGGCTGTCTTCATCAGCGAAGCCCAGCTGGATAGCACCGCCCAGTTGCGGCAGGCTGCGATAGCGCAGCTTCTCTTTACGCAGCAGGCTCTTGACGTCGCCTTCGTAGACTTTCAGGCGCGCGTCGAGGGCTTTCTCCATGTCCACTTCCAGCAGGAAGTGCACACCACCGGACAAGTCCAGACCCAGCTTCATCGGGTGCGCAGCGAGGTTGCGCAGCCATTGCGGGGTGGTTTGTGCCAGGTTCAGTGCAACGACGTAGTCATCACCCAATGCCTTGCGCACGACGTCCTTGGCTGGCAGCTGGTCTTCAGCCTTGGTCAGGCGAATCAGGCCGCCCTTGCCGTTGGCAGCCAGGGTGGCAGCCTTGACGTTGATCCCGGATTCCTTGAGCGCAGCGCTCACACGGTCCAGATCAGCCTGATTGACTTGCAGTGCAGTGCTTGCACCGCTGACCTGAATGGCCGGGTCATCAGGATAAAGATTGGGAGCGGAATAAATCAGACCGACCGCCAGCACCGCCAGGATCAGAATGTATTTCCACAGAGGATATTTGTTCAGCATCACGCCGCCCGTTTATGACGCGGGGCGCCTTGCGCGCCCCGTCGATTGAATATGAAGTTGAAACTTAGATCGCTTTGAGCGTGCCTTTTGGCAGCGTGGCGGCAATGGCGCCTTTCTGGAACTTCATTTCGACGGTGTCGGAAACTTCCAGAACGACGAAATCGTCGGCCACTTTAGTGATCTTGCCGGCGATGCCGCCGGTGGTCACAACTTCGTCGCCCTTTTGCAGGCTGCTCAGCAGGTTCTTCTGCTCTTTGGCGCGCTTGGCCTGTGGACGCCAGATCATCAGGTAGAAGATGACCAGGAAACCGACCAGGAAAATCCACTCGAAACCGCCACCCATTGGGCCCGCAGCAGGTGCAGCGGCGTCAGCCATGGCATTAGAGATAAAAAAGCTCATTTAGCACTCCAGTTGCAAATGTTGAATCTTGGGGTCAGAAAACTCAGTCCAAAGGCGGCACGGGAAGCCCGCGTTTGGCGTAGAAGGCATCGACAAAGGCGGCCAATGTACCCTGTTGAATAGCCTCGCGCAAACCAGCCATAAGCACTTGATAATGGCGCAAGTTATGGATGGTATTGAGCATGCTTCCCAGCATTTCGCCGCACTTGTCCAGGTGATGCAGATAAGCGCGGGAGAAGTTCTGGCAGGTATAGCAATCGCAGGTCGGATCGAGCGGCGAATCATCATGGCGATGGAACGCGTTACGGATCTTCAGCACGCCGGTATCGATGAACAGATGCCCGTTGCGGGCATTACGGGTTGGCATCACGCAATCGAACATGTCCACACCGCGGCGCACACCCTCAACCAAGTCTTCCGGTTTGCCAACGCCCATAAGGTAACGAGGTTTGTCAGCCGGCATCATGCCCGGCAGGTAATCCAGCACCTTGATCATTTCGTGCTTGGGCTCGCCCACCGACAGGCCGCCGATGGCCAGGCCGTCGAAGCCGATCTTGTCGAGGCCTTCCAGGGAGCGCATGCGCAGGTCCTGGTGCATGCCGCCCTGAACGATGCCGAACAGCGCCGCCGTATTCTCGCCATGGGCTTCTTTCGAACGCTTGGCCCAACGCAGGGACAACTCCATGGAGATGCGGGCAACGTCTTCGTCAGCCGGGTACGGCGTGCATTCGTCGAAAATCATCACGATGTCGGAGCCCAGGTCACGCTGCACCTGCATCGACTCTTCCGGGCCCATGAACACCTTGGCGCCGTCGACCGGGGAAGCGAAGGTCACGCCCTCCTCCTTGATCTTGCGCATGGCGCCCAGGCTGAACACCTGGAAACCGCCGGAGTCGGTCAGAATCGGGCCTTTCCACTGCATGAAATCGTGCAGGTCGCCGTGCTTCTTGATCACTTCGGTGCCTGGGCGCAGCCACAGGTGGAAGGTGTTGCCCAGAATGATTTCAGCGCCAGTCGCCTCGATATCCCGTGGCAGCATGCCCTTGACCGTACCGTAGGTGCCCACCGGCATGAAGGCCGGGGTCTCGACGGTACCGCGCGGGAAGGTCAAACGACCGCGACGAGCCTTGCCATCAGTGGCCAGCAGCTCGAAAGACATACGACAGGTGCGACTCATACTGTTTCCTCGGGGCCCGATTCTTTAGGGGCAGTCGGCGCAGGATTACGCGTGATGAACATCGCATCACCGTAGCTGAAAAAGCGGTAACCGTTGTCCACGGCAGCCTTATAGGCAGCCATGGTTTCGGGATAACCGGCGAACGCCGAAACCAGCATCAACAGCGTGGATTCGGGCAAATGGAAGTTGGTGACCAGGGCATCGACCACATGAAACGGCCGGCCCGGGTAGATGAAAATGTCGGTGTCGCCACTGAACGGCTTGAGCACGCCATCGCGGGCGGCGCTTTCCAGGGAACGCACACTGGTGGTCCCCACGGCCACCACGCGACCACCGCGAGCGCGGCAGGCGGCAACGGCATCGACCACGTCCTGGCCGACTTCCAGCCATTCGCTGTGCATGTGGTGGTCTTCGAGCTTCTCGACCCGCACCGGTTGGAAAGTGCCGGCACCGACGTGCAAGGTCACGAACGCAGTCTCGACGCCCTTGGCGGCAATCGCCTCCATCAGCACCTGATCGAAATGCAGCCCCGCCGTCGGCGCCGCCA
The DNA here is from genome assembly GCF_056402055.1 of Pseudomonas sp. P4_C4. Classification (NCBI taxonomy): domain Bacteria; kingdom Pseudomonadati; phylum Pseudomonadota; class Gammaproteobacteria; order Pseudomonadales; family Pseudomonadaceae; genus Pseudomonas; species Pseudomonas sp. P4_C4. The sequence continues at coordinate 23,716 of NZ_JBFUID010000045.1, forward strand.
CCGCACCCAAACGCTCGGCGTAGACGGTCTGGTAACGCTCGCGATCGGCGCCTTCATCCGGGCGGTCTATATAAGGAGGCAGCGGCATGTGCCCGACACGGTCGAGCAGCGGCAACACCTCCTCAGTGAACTTAAGCTCGAACAACGCATCGTGCCGCGCCAGCATCTCGGCCTCGCCACCGCCGTCGATGAGGATCTTCGACCCAGGCTTGGGCGACTTGCTGGAACGCACATGGGCCAGCACGCGATGACTGTCGAGCACCCGCTCCACCAGGATTTCCAGCTTGCCGCCGGAAGCCTTCTGGCCAAACAGCCGCGCCGGAATCACCCGGGTATTGTTGAACACCATCAAGTCGCCGGGGCGCAAATGCTCCAGCAAATCAGTGAATTGACGGTGTGCCAGGGCGCCGCTGACCCCATCCAGGGTCAACAGGCGACTATTGCGCCGCTCGGCCAGCGGATGGCGGGCGATCAGCGAATCAGGGAGCTCGAAGGTAAAGTCAGCAACGCGCATGATGGGGTGTCGTCTAGCAGGGCCGGGAAGTCTAGCGGAAATATCAAAAATTCTCCATGTACCTGATTGACCAGCGGTTATCTCATCTCTATACTTCGCCGCCATTGAGCCCTGATGGCGGAATTGGTAGACGCGGCGGATTCAAAATCCGTTTTCGAAAGGAGTGGGAGTTCGAGTCTCCCTCGGGGCACCAAAATTAAGAAAGGTCTTGCTTTGCAAGGCCTTTTTTTTCGCCCGCAAAAAAGCACCTGACACCCCACCGACAACGCCCTAACAACGCACTGACCTGTAGGAGCTGCCGAAGGCTGCGATCCTTTGATCCTGCTTTTCAACGCCACAACCCGAACCCGCTCGGCTAACGAATCAAGGATTCACACAATGGAATTGCCACTGGAAACCGTTGCCCTTTTCGGCCTCAAGCTGGCCTATGAGACTGAAGGTGAAAGTCCGATTTTGCGGGATGATCCGATCATGAGTGATTACGAGCGGGAGGTATTTGGCTTGCTGGTGCGCCGGGGTGATGTCGAGGGTATTCAGTTTAGAGTGGCACACTGTGTAGGTTTGGCGCTGGACGCTATAGGTGGTGTTGACACATTGCTAGGGCGTGAGCTGCATCGGTTGTCAGCTGATTTCAGCAATGCGCGGACGTTGGAGCAGCTTGAAGCGCCGCTCATTGCGCTTAGGGATTACTTGAAAGTTATTCAGTGAGTAATGAGGCTGCCCGAAGAGGGGAACATCTCATCCATGGACCGCACCTGGCCGACGAGTGTTGACGAGAACAGATCTGTCAAATCCTCAAGGCGTCACTGCCAAAAGTCGCTACTGTGTGAGCGTTACCACCGCAGTAGCGACTAGCACCCTCACTGGTTAGTCGGAGGCTTTATCCGCCACCAGGGCTTTGGGATTGCTACTCCCCCAAACGGTAGCAAGGTCCACCAGCAATGTTCCGCTGAGTTCTTCAAGTTCACTCTGGGCGATCTCACTGTCGCCTTGTTTACCGAAGAGCACCACTTGATCGCCAGCGCGCGCAGCAGGGATATCTGTCACGTCCACCATGAGTGTATTCATGGAGACCTTCCCTACCACTGGAGCACGCTGCCCATCTATAAGGACAACGCCTTTATTGGTAAACGCTCGACGATAGCCATCAGAATAGCCCACTGGAATATTCGCAAGCTTTGAATCACGACTCAGTGTCACTGTTCGGTCATACCCCACTGTATTGCCTTTAGGGTATTGATTAACAGACGCCACGTATGACTTGACCTGCATGACCGGTTTGTACTCGGCATGCGAAGGTTCCATCATCCCATACAAGGCGCCTCCGGCACGTACCATGTCCAAATGCGACTCTGGCACTTCTAACGTCGCGTAAGAGTTCGCCGCATGAAGAGTGATTTTACTTCTATCAATTCCGGCGGCCTTTATCAGCCAAGCCGTTTGCTCATTGAAAGCCTTGAGCCCTTGCCGAACATCATCCTTATCCTGCACCGCGAAGTGAGTCATGATTCCGACCAGCTCCAGAGGAGCCAAACGATTGATCGCCAAGGCTTCTTGCCGACCGTGTTCAGTGCTCATTTCCAGGCCGTTGCGACTCATACCACCTGCGTTCAACGCCAAGTGAACCTTCAGGCGACCCCCATGCTTTTCAGCAATAGCGGCCGTTTCTCGAGCATAATCGAGGCTACTGACTAACTCCTCTATCTTGTACGGCAATGCTCCTTCCACCTCGGCCAACGTCGCTGTACGCACTCGGACAAGTTCCCCCTTGAATCCACTTTCACGTACAACTCGAGCCTCTTCATTGCTGGCAACGCCTACGCAGGGTACTTCCATTTTCATGACAGACGGCATCAATAACGCGACACCATGACCATAGGCATCCGCCTTGAGGATGGCACAAAGCCGTGATTTATTCGTCAAGGTGTTCTGGAGCGTACGAATATTGTTTTCAAACGCCGCCTGGTTAATTTCAACCCATGCATTACTGGTTACCACGGCCCGTTCAGACTGACCATTATCCAAAGAAAGCAGCGGCGCAGCCTGAACATACCCCTGCCCTATAATCAGACCTAAAGAAAGAGCAATAACAGTCCGAGTGAAAGGCATACAATACATCTCCTGATACAGAACGTTGTTGATGACAACTAACGATTTGACGACATACATGACTCTGCGCAAGCCACTACCCGACTAAGGAAATGGCCTGACTTTATGGGCGGCAGGAAACACCACTGATAGCGACAAAAGCAAACTCAGTACATGGCGAACAACATTATTGAAACGTTATCCCTGGAGTAACCCTTCCGGTGAAATTTTTGATAACTCGCGAAATCACTGGGAAGGTATATATTAAATTTTTATATAAATTTATAGGTGACACTTTCTAACCCCACTTTAACTTGGGGCGCTGGCAGGGTGATATCCAGGGATATATCAAGCAGTTATATCCATCACGCAACCGCGTTGTCCGCCAGCTCCCAGCCCTCAGGCCGTAGCGTGTGCCAATCGCTGACCTGTTGATAGGCATGGCCGATGCGCAGAATCAGCGGTTCGGCGAATGCCCGACCCACAATCTGCATCGAGACCGGCATGCACTTTTCATCAAGCCCGATGGGCAGCGCCACCGAACACAAGTTCAGCAAGTTGGCGAACCGCCCCAACAAGGCCAGTGGCGTGCCATATTCATCGACCTCATCCAACGGCACACTGCCAATAGCGTTGGTCGGGAAAGCGCAGGCGTCTATGTTGGTCATGGCCTCCTGCATGGCGTGCCGAGCGGCGCGGCGCTGATTGTGCAACTGGATATACGACGCTGCGTCGATGGCGCGACCACTGAGTACGCGACGTTGAACATGGGGGTCGAAACGCAGATCGTCGCGCTCGAACAAGCTACCCAGGCTGGCATAACCTTCGGCGCTCATCAGCCCACCAGCGATGCGCATGCACTGCTCCAACGACGTGGGTAGCGGTTGCTCGATCAGTTGCATGCCCAACGCGGCCAACTGCTTGAGCCCCAAATCGTAAGCCTTCAGCACCCCGGGAGCGACATGCGCTCGTTCGGCCTGTGGCAACACCCAGATGCGCAAACCGGCTACCGGCTGATTGAGACCGGCAGCGGCGCTGAATACAGGTGCCTGGGCCGAAACCGGATCCAGCGGGTCCGGGCCCAGCAGTGCATCCAACATCCACGCCGCATCTTCAACGGTGTGGGTGATAGGCCCTACCGAATCCAGCGAAGGACACAGTTCGATCAAGCCATGGCGACTGATAAGCCCACGCGTGGTTTTCAGCCCGACCAAGCCGCACATGCCCGCCGGAATCCGCACCGAGCCGCCGGTGTCGGTGCCCAACGCAGCGCTCGCCAACCCGCTGGCCACGGCCACTGCCGAGCCGCTGCTTGAACCACCCGGAGCGCGATGCACGTTACGGTCCCACGGGTTCCACGGCGTGCCCATCACCGCGTTGGTGCCCCAGCCACCGAAAGCGAATTCGACGGTGTGGGTCTTGCCAAGAATGATTGCACCGGCACGCTCCAGGCGTTGCACTGCAGTGGCGGTCAACCTCGAAACACGCGGTGCCTGTGCCAATGATCCACCCGTGATGGCCTGGCCATCGATCTCGAACAAGTCCTTGATCGCCAGAGGAATGCCATGCAGCGGTCCCAGGTGTATGCCGGACGCACGCTGGCGATCAGCGGCGATAGCCGCGTTCAAAGCACGCGAGGAATAGGTCTCGACATAGGCATTGAGCTGCTCGTCAAAGCGCTCGATGCGCGCCAGTTGCGCACGAACCAGCGCTTCGCTAGTCAGCGATCCCGCCTGCAGCGCCCGCTGCAACTGGGCAATGCTGTGGGAAGTAACTCGATCTATGGTGCTCATATGTTCAACCTCGCACGGTTTTGCGCCCGCGTGAAAAGTGCTTTTCAAGCACACGCGACAGCATTGAAAGAGGGAAAGCGATAACAAAATAGAACAGCCCTACCAGCAGGAAGACATGCATTGGCAGGAAGGTTTCCGAAGCGATGGCCCGCGCCGCCAGCATCAACTCATCGGTGGCGATCAGAGCGCACAACGAGCTGTCCTTGAGGATCGACACGTAGGCGTTAAGCAGTGGCGGCAACATGCCGCGAATCGCTTGCGGCAGGATGACGGTGGTAAACGCTTTCAGCGGCGTCAGTCCGATGGCGATAGCGGCTTCGCGCTGGCCGCGATGCAGCGAATCCAGGCCGCCACGGAGGATCTCCGCAACGTAAGCGGCACCCTGCAAACCCAGACCGATGGCCCCGGCCCAATAGCCGGACAACGTCAACCCCAGGCTGGGCAACGCGAAATACAGGGCCAGCAGCAACGCCAGAAGAGGTACAGCGCGCATGCTCTGAATAAAGAACGCTGCCAACCGTTTCAGGATGACACTCGGACTTCTCATCGCCCAGACCAACAACGCCCCCAGCACGACCGCCAGAGCGAACCCCATCAGGGACAATTCGGCAGTGATCCGTGCACCGAGCAACAGGCGAGCGATCCAGTCGCTCCAGTACTCCGGGTATTGCTGAAAAAAACTGATCATCGCGCGCTCCCAAAATGACGTTCGAGCCGAATGAATCCCACACCGATCGGTAAAATCATCGCGGCGTAGATGCACATCACAGCCAAATAGATCAGTGAAGTCTGGAAGGTGGAGGTCACCAGATTACGCGCCAGGAACATGATTTCCGGCACGGCAATGGCCGAGGCGATGGACGTGTCCTTGACCAATTGCGTGACGTAGTTGGCGAACGCTGGCAACGTCACGCGCAGGGCCTGGGGCAAGAGAATGCAGTGCAAAATCTGCATCCGGCTCAGACCGACAGCCAATCCGGCTTCATGCTGACCGACATGCAGCGACTGCAAGCCGCTACGGAAAATATCGGCCAACACCGCGCTGCCCACCAGACTCAAGCCAACGATGGCGGCCAGCCACGCGGGCAAGTTGATGCCAAGGTAGGAGAGACCGAAATAGATCAGGAACAGATGCGCCAGCGCGGGAACATTGCGCATCCACTCAATGAAACAGCCGATCACCCCATGCAACACCCGTGACCGACTGAACGTCAGCAACACCGCCAGTACTACCCCTCCGGCACTCGCCAGCAGCAAGGTACACAGCGCGATTTCCAGGGCGGTGAGCGCGCCTTTCAACAACAGAGGCAGTAGCCCGAGAAAGACCTCGAAGTTCGCCATCAAGCGCCCTCCATGGCCATGCGCCCAAGAAAACTGCGGGTGCGCTCATGGCTTGGGTTGTCGATAACCTGCGCCGAAGGCCCTTGCTCGACAATGTGTCCGCCGTCCATGAAGATCACCCGATCCGCCACATCCCGAGCGAAGCGCACTTCATGGGTCACCATGATCATGGTGCGGCCCTCTTGCGCCAGCTCACGAATCACGGCCAGTACTTCCCCCACCAGTTCGGGGTCCAGCGCCGAGGTCGGCTCGTCGAACAGGATGACTTTAGGTTGTTGGGCCAACGCGCGGGCAATAGCGACCCGCTGTTGCTGTCCGCCGGACAACTGCTCGGGATAGACCTCGGCCTTGTGCCGCAGATGGACTTTTTCCAACATGGCATCAGCCAGCTCATAGGCCTGCTTGCGCGGCATACCCTGTGCCTTGATCGGCCCCAGCGCGACGTTGTCGCGTACGCTCAAATGTGGCCAGAGGTAGAAGAGCTGGAACACCATCGCGATCTCGCGTCGCTGCGGAGCCATTTCCCGATCACTCATCAGACGTATGCGTTTACCGTCCTTGATCTGCCCGATCAACTCGTCGCCCAGCCAGATATCGCCTCGAGTGGGTTTTTCCAGGTAATTGATGCAACGCAGGCAAGTGGACTTTCCCGACCCGCTCGGGCCGATCAACGACAGGGTTTCACCGGCTTTCAACTCCAGGTTGATCCCCTTGAGCACCTCCAGATCACCATAACTTTTGTGCAGGTCATGCACTCGCAGCAACGCAGGTTCGGACGGGGTCGACATCTTGGTTAACCTCTTTTTGTTATAGACATGGCGATGAATCGGCACGGGCCATCAGGCCGATTCATCCGCTCAAGCGCTTACTTGCAGCCGGGCAGTTTCCAGTCCGCCGGGCGGTCGACACCCAGCCTCAGGTCCTTGCCTTCCGGCACATACCAGACATCCTGAGTCAGACCGTAGCGGGCACCGATCTTGCGCATTTCACAGCTTTTCCAGAGGGTCTGGATCTGCTCGTTCACGGCAGCCACCAGCTGCGGGCTGGCCCCTTTATTGAAGCCGTACACCACCTGACCTAGCCCCGTCAGCAGTGGGAAATTCGGATCGTTGTCGGTGAAAGCATTGAAGTGCAGGTGCCACTGCTCGTTGCGAAAAATGGCGTATTGCATGACCGGAGGATCGCCAATCACTGCATCGATGCGCCCGGCGAGGAGATCGCGCACCGCGGCATCGGAGGTGTCATACAGCGCTACTTGCAGCCCTTCGATCTTGCGCATCTCAGGGATGAACGAGAAACCCGTGATGGTGCCGACCTTCTTGCCCTGCAAATCTTTGAGGGTGCTCCAGTTGGTCTTGTCGGTCTGGGTGATGCCGTTCTTGAAATAGTGAATCGGGTCGCTCACGGTCATGATCTTCGCGCGCTGCTCGGTCCAGCCCATGGTGCCGGCCATGACATCCACGCGTTTAGCTTGTACTGAGGCGATGGTGCCGGCCCAGTCCATCAAGGCAGGTTTAACCTTCAAACCCAGCTTCTCAGATATTTGTTGAAGGATTTCACCGTCGTAGCCGACCATCCGGCTGTCTTGATAACCGGTCCCCGGCATATCGCCAGTGAACGCGATAGTCAGGCTTCCCGGCTCTACCGTTTCCAGTGCGAATGCCGGTACCGAGGCCAGCATGGATACCAGCAGACCCGCATAGATACCGGCAAAACGTTGAACGTTGGGCTTCTTCATCACGTGCTCCTCGATTGTTTTTTTATGAACAGCATGGTGTTGGGCAGGCGCTCATCGTATGGTGATCGACGGTATAACTGGTTGGATGGTTTGCATGAATGATTGAACATTTGCGACATTTCGGAGATGTACTGCCCAGGACCTCCAGCGAAAGCCTTGTGGAAGGGCTTGATAATGGTCAGGCACGACATCCGCCAAGCCGACGCGGCGCCACCGAGTTGTCTATCGGTATTGTGTTGTGGCCGCGCTTCCCCTTGCTGTCACTCTCGGGGCTGACCGATGCGTTGCGACATGCTGCCGATACGGGTGATCAGAGCCGCCCGATACGATGCCAATGGAAAGTACTCGGTACCCCCGGGCAAAGAGTCATTTCCAGCTGCGGACTGGATGTGCCTATCGACAGTGAGCTCACCAATCCTCATCAATTTGATTACATCGTGGTGATTGGTGGACTGCTTGATTCCCTTGAGGCCGCACCAAAGACGTATCCGGCATTTCTGCTTCAGGCAGCAGCCGCTAACGTGCCGTTGATCGGTCTATGCACGGGCAGCTTCGTGCTCGCTCGACATGGCTTGATGGAGGGACGTACCGCTTGCGTACATGCCTACCATTGCGACGACTGGAAACGTCTGTTCCCCAGATTGCGCTTTGTCAGCAACAGTGACTTCCTCATCGACAAGGATCGGATCACCTGCGCAGGCGGTATCTCAGTGATTGAGTTGGCCATTCATCTTATTGGGGTGCATTGCGGCCCGGATCGGGCCGGCAAAGTTGTTCATCAGATGACGGTCGCAAAAACCAGCTCCGGCAGTTTCGTCGACCGGCGCAAGGCACTTGGCTATGCCAGCTCTTCGAACAGGCGCCTGCACGAAGCCGTGATGCTGATGGAAAAGCACATGACCGAGCCCTTGGATATTGACTCAATCGCAAACCTTGTCGGTACCAGTAAACGGCAACTTGAGCGGCTGTTTGTCGCCGAAACCAGTAACACTCCAGCCCAATTCTACCGTCAGGTTCGACTCAGGTTTGGCCGATGGCTCCTCATCAGCTCGGATCGACATATAGGGGAAATCGCTTTCGAATGCGGGTTCGCCGATGCGCCCCATTTCATTCGACATTTTCAGAACATGTTTGGCATGTCCCCCGGAAAATTGCGCAAAGAGTTGATGCGAAAAGCGACACTCACCCAAGGGGGGAGGTTTTTTTAGACAGTGAAGCATTGATCGGTCACGGGGCAGAATGTGAAGACCAAGTTGGAATGAGATTAACGGTTTTTCGACAGGCCGCTTTTGGCTGATTTCTGCCTGTTACTACCGTCAGCTTTGGGACCAGGCTATGTAAAAACGCAGACACTGTTTTGAAGTCTGCGTCGCTACGTAAAATCTGCCAATGATTGGTGTATCAGCGGACCTGAAATTTGCGTAGGAACGCGATTTTCGTTCTGGTTCTGACTGTCAAACCCGCTCTAAACCGTTTTTGAGAGTGTCAGATTTCCCGGCCTCCGGGTGCTTCCGGTGGGCTTGATCGTCACCTTTTCCACAGGCAATCCGCTGTGCATAACTCCAGCAACCTCCCCTCTGGCACGGCGCCTCACCCCTCATTCTTCTAGACTCAATACAAGGTCGTAGACAGAACCGAACACGTCGCTCTGGTGCAGCCGAATCAAGGGCCGCGTGGCAATCTGGCTTTTATGCCCCTATTGAGGTGCGGCGAAGACCGTGCCGGGCGCAACAAGATGCCCGCTCAGGGTGCCCTGGCCGACGGTCTGTAGATGCCACGATACCGTGACGTGGTGTGAATGCCGCAGCCGACACTTTCGGACAACCGACAACCGCCTGGTTTGTCCGTGACCGTGAGGATTGCTGAATGCCTGATGAGATGTTGCACCTGCCTGTGGTCAACAGTCTGCTGGAGCGCCATAAGGGCACCCCGGGTGCGCTGTTGCCTATTCTTCATGATATTCAGGAGCGCATCGGTTACATCCCCGATGTCGCCGTCCCCGAGATTGCCCATGCCCTGAACCTGAGTCAGGCCGAGGTTCGTGGGGTGATCAGTTTTTACCATGACTTCCGTACCGCGCCACCCGCGCGGCATATCTTGCGGCTGTGCCGGGCCGAATCCTGCCAGAGCCGCGGTGCCGAGCAGCTTGCCGCGCAGTTGCGCGAGCGTCTGCAACTGGACGATCACGGCAGCAGTGCTGATGGCAGCATCAGTTTGCGGCCGGTGTATTGCCTGGGTGCCTGCGCCTGTTCGCCGGCTCTGGAGCTGGATGGCCGGGTGCATGCGCGACTCAGTGCTGAGCGTTTGGATGCATTGCTCGATGCATGCCGGGAGGACGTGTGATGCCGACTCTTTATCTGCCTTGTGATTCCCTTGCCCGTGCCGTGGGTGCCGATGAGGTGGCGGTGGCCCTGATCACTCAGGCCCGGGAACGCAATTTGCCGCTGGAGTTGCAGCGCACCAGTTCGCGTGGTCTGTATTGGCTGGAACCGTTGCTGGAGGTAGACAGTCCGCAAGGTCGGATCGGCTTTGGGCCGCTGACGGCGGCGGATGTGCCGTCGGTGCTCGATGCGTTGCAAGGCGAGCCGTCCGCTCATCCGCTGGCCTTGGGGCTGGTGGAAGAATTGCCTTATCTCAAGTCTCAACAACGTCTGCTGTTTGCGCGCGCCGGCATTACCCGGCCGCTGTCCCTGGAGGATTACCGGGCCCACGGCGGTTTCGAGGGTTTGACCCAGGCCATCGCCATTGGCGGCGAGCAGACCGCGACGGCAGTGTTCGATTCGGGCCTGCGTGGCCGTGGCGGCGCGGCCTTCCCCGCCGGGATCAAGTGGCGCACGGTGCGCGGCACTCAGGCTGTGCAGAAGTACATTGTTTGCAACGCCGACGAAGGCGACTCCGGCACCTTTGCCGATCGCATGTTGATGGAAGGCGACCCCTTCCTGCTGATCGAAGGCATGGCCATTGCCGGCATTACCGTCGGCGCCACTTTCGGCTACATCTATGTGCGCTCGGAATATCCGGATGCCGTGGCCACGTTGCGGGCCGCGTTGAACATCGCCCGAGAAGCCGGTTACCTGGGCGCCAATGTCGGCGGCAGCGGCCTGGCATTCGATATGGAAGTGCGGGTCGGGGCCGGTGCTTATATCTGCGGTGAAGAAACCGCGCTGCTGGACTCCCTCGAAGGCAAGCGCGGGATCGTTCGCGCCAAGCCGCCGATTCCGGCGTTGCAGGGGCTGTTCGGCTTGCCGACGCTGGTGCACAACGTGCTGACGTTGGCCTCGGTGCCGCTGATTCTGGCCAAGGGCGCGCAGTTCTATCGCGACTACGGCATGGGCCGCTCCCTGGGAACTATGCCGTTTCAACTGGCGGGCAATATTCGTCACGGCGGTCTGGTGGAACGTGCCTTTGGCCTGACCTTGCGGGAGCTGGTGGAAGACTACGGCGGCGGTACCGCCAGTGGCCGGCCGTTGAAGGCTGCGCAGGTGGGCGGCCCGCTCGGCGCCTGGGTGCCACCTTCGCAATTCGACACACCGTTGGATTACGAAGCCTTTATGGCCATCGGTGCGATGCTCGGTCACGGTGGTGTGGTGGTGGCTGACGACACCCTGGACATGGCCCGCATGGCGCGCTTCGCCATGCAGTTCTGCGCCGAGGAATCCTGTGGCAAATGCACGCCGTGCCGTATCGGCTCTACCCGTGGCGTTGAAGTGATCGACCGCCTGCTGGCCGCTCCCGACCAGAACGGTCGCGATGAACAGGTGATCATCCTCAAGGACCTGTGCGACACCCTGCAATACGGTTCGCTGTGCGCATTGGGCGGCATGGTCTCTTTTCCGGTCGCCAGCGCCCTCAAGCACTTCCCCGCCGACTTCGGTCTGCAAGCCTCGGAGGCCGAACAATGATCACTCTCTTCGACCCGAAAACAGACATTGACCTGGGTACGCCTGCCCGCGACAGCCAGGTGCAAGTCACCCTCAACATCGATGGCCGCAGCATCAGCGTGCCCGAAGGCACCTCGGTGATGCGCGCCGCCGCGCTGCTGGGCACTACCATTCCCAAACTCTGTGCCACCGACAGCCTGGAAGCCTTCGGCTCCTGCCGCATGTGCCTGGTGGAGATCGACGGCATGCGTGGTTATCCGGCGTCCTGCACTACGCCGGTCAGCGAAGGCATGAGCGTGCACACCCAGACGCCCAAGCTCGCGACCCTGCGCCGCAACGTCATGGAGCTGTACATCTCCGATCACCCGCTGGACTGCCTGACCTGCTCGGCCAACGGCAACTGCGAGCTGCAAACCGTGGCCGGTCAGGTCGGCCTGCGGGAAGTGCGTTATGGCTATGAAGGCGAGAACCATCTGGAGGACGTGAAAGACACCTCCAACCCCTATTTCGACTACGACCCGAGCAAGTGCATCGTCTGCAACCGCTGCGTGCGCGCCTGCGAAGAAACCCAGGGCACTTTTGCCCTGACCATTACCGGGCGCGGTTTCGAATCCCGGGTGGCCGCTGCCGGCGGCGAGAACTTCCTCGATTCGGAATGCGTGTCCTGCGGCGCCTGCGTGCAAGCGTGCCCCACCGCGACCCTGATGGAAAAAAGCGTGGTCGAACTGGGCCAACCCGAACGCAGCGTGATCACCACCTGTGCCTATTGCGGTGTGGGCTGCTCGTTCCGTGCCGAGATGAAAGGCGACCAGTTGGTACGCATGGTTCCGGACAAGAACGGCCAGGCCAACCACGGCCACTCCTGCGTCAAGGGGCGCTTCGCCTGGGGCTACGCCACCCACCCGGATCGCATCACCAAGCCGATGATCCGCAAGCACATCAGCGACCCTTGGCAGGAAGTCAGCTGGGATGAAGCGGTGACTTACGCCGCCAGCGAATTTCGCCGGCTGCAGCAAAAATATGGCCGCGATTCCATTGGTGGCATCACCTCCAGCCGCTGCACCAACGAAGAAACCTATCTGGTGCAGAAACTGGTGCGGGCCGCCTTCGGTAATAACAACGTCGACACCTGTGCGCGGGTCTGCCACTCGCCCACCGGCTATGGCCTGAAACAAACCCTGGGCGAGTCCGCCGGCACCCAGAGTTTCGACTCGGTGATGCAGGCCGACGTGATCCTGGTGATGGGTGCCAACCCCAGCGACGCCCACCCGGTGTTCGCCTCTCAACTCAAACGTCGCCTGCGTGAAGGCGCGCGGCTGATCGTCATCGATCCGCGACGCATTGATCTGGTGGATACGGTGCATGCCCGCGCCGAGTATCACCTGGCCCTGCGCCCCGGTACCAACGTCGCCATGCTCAACGCCTTGGCTCATGTGATTGTCACTGAAGGACTGCTCAACCAGGCCTTTATCGACGCCCGTTGCGAGGGTAGCGATTTCGCGATCTGGAGTGAATTCGTCAGCCGTGCGGAAAACTCGCCGGAAGCCCTCGGCCCTGTCTGCGGTGTACCCGCTGCCGACATCCGTGCCGCTGCGCGCCTGTATGCCACCGGTGGCAATGCGGCGATCTACTACGGTTTGGGCGTCACCGAACACAGCCAGGGCAGTACTTCGGTGATGGGCATCGCCAACCTGGCCATGGCCACCGGCAACATCGGCCGCGAAGGCGTGGGCGTGAACCCACTGCGCGGGCAGAACAACGTCCAGGGCTCCTGCGACATGGGTTCCTTCCCCCATGAGCTGCCCGGCTACCGGCACGTCTCCAACGAGGTGGTACGAGCGCAGTTCGAACAGGCCTGGAACGTCACCCTGCAACCCGACCCGGGCCTGCGTATCCCCAACATGTTCGAGGCAGCCTTGGGCGGCAGCTTCAAGGGCCTGTATTGCCAGGGCGAAGACATCGCCCAGAGCGACCCCAATACCCAGCACGTCACCGCGGCCCTGTCGGCCATGGAATGCATAGTGGTGCAGGACATTTTCCTCAACGAAACCGCCAAGTTCGCCCACGTGTTCCTGCCGGGCTGCTCGTTCCTGGAAAAAGACGGCACCTTCACCAACGCCGAGCGACGCATCTCCCGGGTGCGCAAGGTCATGGACCCGCTGGGCGGCAAGGCCGACTGGGAAGGCACGGTGGCCCTGGCCAATGCCTTGGGCTACCCGATGAACTACCAACATCCATCGCAAATCATGGATGAAATCGCCAGCCTGACGCCGACTTTCACCAACGTCAGCTACGCCGAACTGGACCGCCACGGCAGCCTGCAATGGCCGTGCAACGCCGAGGCACCGGACGGCACGCCAACCATGCACATCGAAGAATTCGTGCGTGGCAAGGGGCGCTTCATGCTCACCGGCTACGTGCCCACCGAGGAAAAGGTCAACAGTCGCTATCCGCTGTTGCTGACCACCGGGCGCATCCTCAGCCAGTACAACGTCGGCGCGCAGACCCGGCGTACCGATAACATCGCCTGGCATGACGAAGACCGCCTGGAAATCCACCCGACCGACGCTGAGAGCCGTGGCATCAACGAAGGAGACTGGGTCGGCATCGGCAGCCGCGCAGGGCAGACCGTGCTGCGTGCGCGAATCACCGAACGGGTCGCCCCAGGCGTGGTGTACACCACCTTCCACTTCCCGGAATCGGGCGCCAACGTCATCACCACCGACAACTCCGACTGGGCGACCAACTGTCCGGAGTACAAGGTCACGGCCGTGGAGGTCAGTCGCGTTTATCACCCTTCGGAGTGGCAAAAGCGCTTCCAGGAATTCAGCGAGGAACAGCAACGTTTGCTCGATGAACGTCGTCAGGCACGCGGGACCAAAGCCGAGGTACGCCGATGAGTACTGACAACCTGATCAAGATGGCCAACCAGATCGCCCAGTACTTCGCCAGCCAGCCGGACCAGCAACAGGCGGTGCTCAGCGTGCGCAATCATATGCAGATGTACTGGGCGCYGAGCATGCGCAAGGAACTGCTGGCCTGGCAGACGGAACATCAGGGGGCGGACTTGCACCCACTGGTGCAGGCGGCGGTGACTGGGGCGGGGTGGGAGGCTTAGCCTGCTGGCTGCAAAAAAACACTGTGGGAGCGAGCTTGCTCGCGATGAGGGCTTAACATTCAGCATTTTTGCTGGTTGATATACCGCCATCGCGAGCAAGCTCGCTCCCACAGGGGGATATGTGTTGTGGTTGGGATTGCCCTACTCCTTCCGCGCCGCCGTCACGGTCACTTCAATCGCCCGGACACTGATTGCCGCGAACGTCGCGGTCATCAGCACGCCGTTGAAACCCAGCAGCACTGCCAACACTCGCGAGACGCCCAGTTTGGGCACCAGCTCTCCGTAGCCGATGGTCAGCCCCGTCACGAAGGCAAAGTAGACACCGTCATCAGGGCTCCATCCTTCCATCTGGGCGATGATGAGGCCAAACGCAACGATCACTAACAGCAGTATCGAGAAGATCGGCCACACCACTTTGAAGTAGAACCAGACGGCTTTGTAGAACTCTTTGCGGACGTTTGATGCACGGGTGAAGTTCATGTCGCGGGCTTCCTGGGGTTTGGCTGGCCGGCATTTGAATACACGGCGGTTCAATACCCCGTTCAGCTTGGCACAAGCGCTGAAAACTGCGACCAACGGGGCGTTATCTCTGGCGAGGACTATGACAAAGATGACGCCAATCGGGCTATCCAGAAACCGCCTGCTGCTGGACTCGTTGTAGGAGCGAGCTTGCTCGCGATGGTCGTTAACGATAACGCGTGTTTACTGGTTAAACGCGGCGCTCTCCAGTCCATCGTCGGAACGCCGCCCGGAGCAAGCTCGCTCCTACAATAACGCGGCGCTCTCGAGTCCATCGCGAGCAGGCTCGCTCCTACAACAACAGCGGCAGGTTTACCCCTCAGTTCGCTTCAGTTTCCCGGATCAGCTTCTTGTTGATCTTGCCGACGCTGGTCTTGGGGATTTCGGTCACGAACTTGAACTGCTTGGGGATCGCCCATTTGTTGATGCGCCCGCCGTCGACGAAGGCTTGCAAATGAACCTCCAGAATCTTGCGGTCAAGGTATTGCCCCGGCTCGCAGACGACCATGGCCATCGGGCGTTCGCCCCACTGTTCATCGACGATGCCCACCACGGCCACGGACATGACGCCTGGGTGTTCGCTGATCAGGCTTTCCAGTTCCAGGGAGCTGATCCACTCACCGCCGGTCTTGATCACGTCCTTGATGCGGTCCTTGATTTCCACGCCGCCCAGTGGGTCAATCGAGGCCATGTCGCCGGTGTGCAGCCAGCCGTTGTGCCACAGCTGCGCACCTTTGTCCGGGGCTTTCAGATAGCCCTGGGTCAGCCACGGCGCGCGCACCACGATCTCGCCCAGGGACTCGCCGTCATGGGCCACGTCATTGCCCTCGGCGTCGATGATCTTCAGGTCGACCATCGGCACCGGCGTGCCGGTCTTGATGCGGATCGGCAGTTGCGCTTCGGCAGATAGCTGCAGGTCTTCGTCGCGCAGGTACGTCAGGCACAGCAACGGGCAGGTCTCGGACATGCCGTAGCCGGCATGCACCACCATGCCTTTGGCATTGGCCTCGCTGGCAACGCCGAGGGTCAGCGCACTACCGCCCAGGAGCATTTTCCATCCATCGAAACGGGTCGCCTTGCCTTCCTCACAGTTGAGGATCATCTGCAAAATGGTCGGCACACAGTGGGAGAAGGTCACCTTCTCTTCGCGGTACAGCCTGACCAGGCTGTTGGGCTCGTAGCGGCCGGGATACACCTGTTTGATGCCCATCAGGGTCGCGACATACGGCACACCCCAGGCATGCACATGGAACATCGGCGTGATCGGCATGTACACATCGTCGGAGCGCAGCAGCGGCTGGCCCTGATAGGCGCCCAGGGTGCCGACGGCATTCAGGGTGTGCAGCACCAGTTGCCGGTGGCTGAAGTACACGCCTTTCGGGTCGCCGGTGGTGCCGGTGGTGTAGAACAGCGTGGCGACCGAATTCTCGTCGAAATCGGGGAAGTCGTACTGGTCCGGGGCCAGGGACAGCAGGTGCTCGTACTCGCCCAGCATCGGCAGCGAGGTGGTGGTTGCCTCGTCATCGGTGAGCTGCAGGTAGCCTTTAACGGTTTCCAGCCGACCTTGGATCTGCTCGACCAGGGGCAGGAAATCATCATGCACCAGCACCAGGTCATCTTCGGCGTGGTTCATGGTGAACAACACCTGCTCCGGCGACAGGCGAATGTTCACGGTGTGCAGCACCGCGCCGATCATCGGCACGGCGAAGAAGCATTCCAGGTAACGGTGGCTGTCCCAGTCGAGTAAAGCCACGGTGTCACCGGCCTTGACCCCGGCCGCCGTCAGCGCATTGGCCAGGCGGCGAATACGCTTGTTGAGGGTCTGGTAGCTGTAGCGCAGCTTGTCGGCGTAGACGATTTCCCGGCCCGGCTGGTAGCGCACGCCGGACAGCAGCAGTTGCTTGATCAGCAAGGGATAGGCATAAGCGCCGTCGGCGGGCGGAATTATTTTTGTCGCCATCATGTTTAAGGTTCCTTGTCCTTTCGATCAGAACTGATCAGCTTGCAGCTCGTAGAGGCAGTCGCTGCCGGCCTTGGCCGATGCGCTCAACGAGTGGATACGCGGCAGCAACCGGGCGAAGTAGAAACGTGCGGTGGCCAGTTTGCTGGTGTAAAAATCGTCTTCGCCATCGCCGCTCATGACGGCCTTGGCCATACGCGCCCACATGTAGGCGTACGCGGTGTAGCCGAACACGTGCAGGTACTCGACCGAGGCCGCGCCGATTTCGTTCGGGTTGTTTTGTGCCCGGTCCAGCAGCCACGCGGTCAGGTCGTCGAGGGTGTCGACGGCGGCGTTCAGCGGCTGGGTGAACTCGCCGAGGTCCGCGCAGGCAGTGGCGGTGAAGTTGCGGATTTCCGAAGCGAACAAACGGTAGAGCGCCCCGCCGCTGCCGACGATCTTGCGCCCGGCCAGGTCCAGCGACTGGATGCCGTTGGTGCCTTCGTAGATCTGGGTAATGCGCACGTCCCGCACCAGTTGCTCCTGGCCCCACTCACGGATGTAGCCGTGGCCGCCGAAGACCTGCTGGCCGTGGATGGTGGTCTCCAGGCCCATGTCGGTGAGAAATGCCTTGGCCACCGGGGTCAGCAGCGATACCAGATCCTGCGCGCGCTGGCGTGTCGGTGCGTCTTCGCTGTACTTGGCGATGTCCAGTTGCAGGGCCACGTAGCTGGAGAACGCACGGCCGCCTTCGTTCAAGGCTTTCATGGTCAGCAGCATGCGGCGCACGTCCGGGTGCACGATGATCGGGTCGGCCGCTTTGTCCTTGTGCTGCGCGCCGGTCGGTGCACGGCTTTGCAGGCGGTCACGGGCGTAGGCGACGGCGTTCTGGTACGAACGCTCGCCCTGTGCCAAGCCTTGTATGCCCACGCCCAGACGCTCGTAGTTCATCATGGTGAACATGGCCGCCAGGCCTTTGTTCGGTGCGTCGACGATCCAGCCGGTGGCGCCGTCGAAGTTCATCACGCAGGTGGCGGAGGCCTTGATGCCCATCTTGTGTTCGATGGAGCCGCAGGACAGCGCATTGTTTTCACCCAGCGAACCGTCGGCGTTGACCAGCACTTTCGGCACCAGGAACAGCGAGATGCCTTTCGGCCCGGCCGGTGCATCCGGCAGTCGCGCCAGCACCAGATGGATGATGTTTTCGGTCAGGTCGTGCTCGCCACCGGTGATGAAAATCTTGCTGCCGCTGACCTTGTAACTGCCATCGGCCTGGGGTTCGGCCTTGGTGCGGATCAGGCCGAGGTCGGTACCGGAATGGGCTTCGGTCAGGCACATCGAACCGGTCCAGGTGCCGGCGTACATGTTCGGCAAGTAAGCCGCTTTCAGTTCTTCGCTGGCGTGGGCCTTGATCGACAGGCAGGCGCCGGCGGTCAGCATCGGGTACAGGCCGAACGACAGGCTGGCCGAGTTGACCATCTCTTCGACCTGCGCCGAAATCGCCTTGGGCATACCCATGCCGCCGTACTGCGGATCACCGCCGACACCCACCCAACCGCCTTCGGCGAAGGCTTGATAGGCCTGGGCAAAACCGTCCGGAGCGGTGACCGCGCCGTCGTTCCAGGTGCAGCCCTGTTCGTCGCTGGCGCGGTTCAGTGGCGCGATCACTTCGGCGCTGATCTTGCCGGCCTCTTCAAGGATGGCGGCGGCGGTCTCTTCATCGATCACGTCGGCCAGGCCGGGCAATTGCGCCCAGAGCCGGGACACCTGGAAAACCTCGTTGAGTACGAAGCGCATGTCGCGCAGGGGAGCTTTGTAATCAGACATCTTGGCTTACTCGGAAGTGGTCACGGCATGGGGCATGCCGGGACGTTCAGTGGATTCAGCGTTTTCGGTTACCGCGACAGAACCGGGCTGAGGGGCCCGTTCGCGCAGCAGGAACCAGGACAGGGCCGGAATCAGGATCAGCGCGCCGAGCATGTTCCACAGGAACATGAAGGTCAGCAGGATGCCCATGTCGGCCTGGAACTTGATCGGCGACCAGACCCAGCACACCACGCCAGCAGCGAGGGTGATGCCCACCAGCCCGACCACCCGGCCGGTGAACGACACGGCGTTGCGGTAGGCCTGGGACAAAGGCAGGCCCTGGCGCTGGAAGTGCAGTTGCACGCTGAGCAGGTACAAGGCGTAGTCCACGCCGATGCCCACGCCGAGGGCGATCACCGGCAGGGTCGCGACTTTCACACCGATACCCATGGCCACCATCAAGGCTTCGCAGAGGATCGAGGTCAGCACCAGCGGCAACAGCGCCACCAGCGTGGCGCGCCAGCTGCGGAAGGTGATCAGGCAGAACAGCGTCACCGCCGCGTAGACGTAAAGCAGCATGGTGCGGTTGGCTTCGCGGACCACTATGTTGGTTGCGGCTTCAATACCGGCGGTACCGGCGGCGAGCAGGAACTGGCGATCCGCGGTGCTGTTTTCCTTGGCGAACTTGTCGGCAATCGCCACCACCGCGTCCAGGGTTTCGGCCTTGTGATCCTTGAGAAAGGTGATCACCGGCATCAGCGAGCAGTCGGTGTTGAACAGCTCCGGGGAGTTGACCGAGGCTTGTTGCGCGGCGTAGTTCAGCACGTCCTGGTTGCGCTGGATGCTGTTGAGCTTGGGGTTGCCTTCGTAGGTGCCGGCGGTGATCTGGCGTACCGCGTTGACCAAGGACGCGGTCGCCTGCACGCCCGGATACTGTTGCAGTTCCCAGGCCAGGCGGTCGGCGAGGACCAGGGTCTTGTAGTTCAGGCAGCCTTCCGGCGCGGTCTTGATCATCACCGCGAACAGGTCGCTGGACAGCGCGTAATGCTGGGTGATGTAGGCGTTGTCGCGGTTGTAGCGCGAGTCGGCGCGCAGCTCCGGCGCCCCGCTGTCGAGGTCGCCGATTTTCAGGTTCTGGCTGACCATGTAACCGCCAATGCCCATCAACACCGCGACCACTACCGCGCCGGTGGCCCACTTGGCGGTGGTGAAGCGATCGAGCGCGTCCCACAGTCTGCCGAAGCCTTTGTGCTTCTCTGCGCGGTTGTCGATTTTCAGCGCACGCTCGGCAGCTTTCGCGCCCACACCGACATAGGACAGCGCCACCGGCATCAACAACAACGAGGTGAAGATCAGCACGGCGACACCAATACTGGCGGTGATCGCCAGATCCTGGATCACCGGGATGTCGATCAGCATCAACACGGCGAAGCCCACGGCGTCGGCCAGCAGCGCGGTGACACCGGCGATGAACAGACGGCGGAAGGTGTAGCGCGCAGCGATCAGTTTATGGGTGCCACGGGCGATGTCCTGCATGATGCCGTTCATCTTCTGCGCGGCGTGGGACACGCCGATGGCGAAGATCAAGAACGGCACCAGCACCGAGTACGGATCGATGGCGTAGCCGAGCCAGGCGACAATACCCAGTTGCCAGACCACCGCGATCAGCGAGCAGCCGACCACCAGCAGAGTGCTGCGCACGCAACGGGTGTAGCCGTAAATGATGATCAGCGAAGTGACCACGGCCAGGCCGAAGAACATCATCACCTGGATCAGGCCGTCGATCAGGTCGCCCATGAGCTTGGCGAAGCCGATCACCCGCACCTTGTAATGGCCGGTGCCTTCGACCCCGGATTTACGCGCAGCGCTGTCGCCGGCGTATTCGATCTTGTCGCGCAACTGCTCTTCGAGCATCTGCGAGAAAGCGTGGTAGTTGATGCGTTGACCACCGGCGGCGGCTTTGTCCATCAGCGGCACGATCAGCATGGTCGACTTGAAGTCGCTGGCCACCAGGCTGCCCACCAGACCGGCGCGGGAGATGTTCTGGCGCAACTGTTCAATGTCGGAGGGCGAGCCCTGATAACTGTCGGGCATCACCGGGCCACCCTGGAAACCGTCCTCGGTGACTTCAGTCCAGCGCACCGCCGGGCTCCACAGCGACTTCATCCACGCGCGGTCGACGCCTTCGGTGAGGAACAGCTGGTCGTTGACCTGCTTGAGCACGTCGAGGTATTGCGGATCGAAAATATCGCCCTGGGTGTTCTCGACCACTACCCGCACCGAATTGCCCAGGCCGCGCAGCGAAGCGCGGTTTTCCAGGAAGTTCTGGATGTAGGGCTGGCTCTGGGGAATCATTTTTTCGAAGCTTGGGCGCAGCTCCAGGCGAGTCACGGCCATGAAGCCCAGCACCACGGTGGCGAGCGCCATCAGCAGCATGAACAGCGGGCGGTAGTTGAACACCAGCCGCTCGAGAAGGTTGCCGGAGCGCTGGTCGAAATCCCGCAGTTCGCGGATCACCGGCATGGCGTCTTGTTTGATATTGCCCATGTCTGGGTTCTCGCTCTTAGGGTTCGAGGGCTGGATCGGCGGACAGCGTCCGGGCGCCACGGCTGCCCGCTACCACCAACGCGCCAGCGGCGGACTGGGTGGCACCGGCGACCGGGGTCGGTGCCGGTTGCCGCACCAGATGCAACTGCGCGCCCGTCCCTTGGCTGACCAGCATCTGCCCACCCTGGGTGAACAAGCGATAGTTGCCACGGGCATCGATCAGGCCCGCGGTGATGCTGACGTGCAGGCCGGTGTCCAGCACAGTCCAGCTCTGGCCGCCGTCGGTGCTGCGCAACACGTTGCCGCGCAGACCGTAGATCAGCACTTCGCCAGGCTTGCCGAGCACGCCGAAAAAGCTGCCTTGATAAGGCGTCGGCACGGCATTGAAGCGTTGGGCGCTGTCGTCCCATTTGAGCAGCAGGCCTTGCTCGCCCGCGATGTACAGACTGTCGCCGGTGGAGGCGATGGCGTTGAGGTGGAAACCCTGGGGGTTGTCGGTGCGGTCCTGGAATGGCGTCCAGGTCAGGCCACCGTCGTCAGTGCGCAGGATCAGGTTGAATACACCGACCACATAGCCGGTTTTGTCGTTGGCGAACCAGACGTCGAGCAGCGGTTTGTCCGCGCCCTGATCGGCTAGTCGTTGGCCTTCCATAGCCAACTGCGGCCATTGCTCATTGCCCGGTTCGGCGCTGGCCAGCGCCGTGTAATGCTTGACCAGCAAGGCGCCGATCTGACGACCGTCGAGCTGCTTGTGCCAGGTCGCGCCGGCGTCGCTGCTGTGCAGCACCACGCCGTCATTTCCCACCGCCCAGCCTTGGGTGGTGGTCGGAAAATTCACCGCAGTGAGGTCGGCACTGGCCGGTACGGCGGCCTGTTGCCAATGGTTTCCCGAATCATCGGAAAACAGAATATGGCCACGCTGGCCGACGGCGATCACGCGCCCACCGGCGCGGGTCATTCCGGACAACGGGCTGTTGATGGCCAAGGCACTAGCCCTGGCGGGCAGGTCCAGTACATCGACGTAATCGGCCGCATGGGTGATGCCCTGCGACAGGCAAAGCACAACGCCAAAGGCCAGCTGCAACATATTATTTTTATACGAACACATACTGCGTCCTCTTCGGAAAACCGCGCTACACCTCGCGCCGTGCAGCTCATGTGGGAGCGAGCTTGCTCGCGATGGACGTTAACGATGACGCGTGCTGTCTGGATGCCCGCGTCGCCCTCCGGTCCATCGCGAGCAAGCTCGCTCCTACAACAACGCACCGGACCGTGCGGGTGCGTTGTTGCGGTTGGCTTAGCGAATACCGGCGCCGGCCAGGGATTCCGAAGACCACTGCGCCTTGGAGAGCGGGTCGATGTACTTGATGCCGCCGTAAGGGCCGACTACACCGTTGATGTTGTACGAACCACCGACCAGGTCGTAGATCATGAAGGGCGTGGAGTCCGGAACCTGCTTGTCGTAGCTCTGGCTCAAGAAGGCGAAGGAACCACGATAAAGCTGACCACGGGCGTCATATTGATCCGAGGCCAAAGCGGTCCAGCTGTCTTCGTCGAGGTAGAAGCGGCGCTTGGCGTAGATGTGACGGGCACCGGCCTTGAGGTTGCCCTCAACGACCCACACGCGGTGTTTTTCCCAGCGTACGAAGTCCGGTGACAGGTGATTGGCAGTGGTCAGCGACTTAGGATCCTGCACGTAGGTCAGCTTGTAGGTGTTGTAGGGCACGATCATTTCCTGCTTGCCGACCAGTTTCCAGTCGTAGCGATCCAGTGCACCATTGAACACGAACACGTCATCGTAGGTGCCCGCACCGGCGGTACCAGGGTTTGGCGTGTCGTAGGCCAAGCTCGGCGCCAGTTTCACTCGACGCTGCCCCGGCAAGTACTGCCAAGCGCGACGCGGTTGCTGCAACGGGTTGGCGGCGTCCTTGAGCATGATCGCCTCACCGGCGCGGCGCGCTGGGCCGGTGTATGCCAGCTTCATCTGGTAGTACACGTCGGCGCTGCTGATCGGCTGCGAGAGGTTTTCATAGATCGGGTAGGAAATGTTCGCTTGCCCGGTGGTCGCCAGGCTCGCCACGCCGGCCGAGTCGACGTTCCAGGAGTCGTACTTGGAGCTGATGCTGACGCCTTGGTAGCGCAACAGGAAGTTCCACATCGCTTCGTTGCCCGACTGCGGAATCGGGAACGGTATGCCTGGCAGGACGTTGTCGATGGCCAGGCCACCTTCCAGGGACTTGGCGCCGCTGGCGTTCTTCACGCCGTTATCCAGAATGGCTTGTGGCAGCGAAACGGTACGGTGAGTCGGGAAAACGTCGACATGGAAAGTCGGGAAGCGCTTGGCCAGTTCAACGGTGGTTGCGCTGAGCAGGCCCTTGTACTGATCGACGTTCTTGCCGTCGATCACCAGCAGCGGCTTCTCGCTGGCAAACGGATCCGGGCGCATGCTGTCACCGGCTTTGAAGCTGGCCGGCGGCGTGGTCAGGCCACCGTTGTAGGCAGGGATGGAACCATCAGCGTTCCCGGCTTTTTCAGCGCCCACCAGGGTCAGGCTGGTGCCCAGCTTGGCAGCTTCCTGGGTTGAAACAGCGGCCTGTGCCTGGGCGGCAAGGACCATGGCCAGCGAAGCGGCCAACACGGTTTTTACAAATTTCATCTTGTTATTCTCCTGCTTGCATTGAGCAAATCAGTGGTGAATCAGAATGTTGTTTTCATCGTCAGGTACACGGCGCCACGGTCCTCAGTCGTGGCACCACCTCCGGAGAAGGACGAGTAGCCACCGGCGAAACAGGCGTAGTTCTCGTTGCCGCTAAAGGCGTTAGGCGTGGAGCCGTCACCACCGTTCGGGCCGGTACTCACACCGCTGACGTTGCATTTTTCGGTTTTGCCGAAGGAGTCCACGTACTTCAGGTCAACGAAGTATTTGTTGTACACAACGGCACCGACGCCCACGGCATAGTTGCCGGTGTCCTTGGCACCGCCACCGGAGACCGGTGACACGCCGGCGAGACCGACGTTGACCGACATCGGCGCGTTGAGGTCGACACCCGGGAATACCTGGTACCAGGTCGGTGTGAAGTTGACTGCCAGACCCCAGTTGTCCCGGGTCGGCGCGTCGATGCCGCGATAGCTGTCCTTGCCCTTGTAGAGCGCTTCGTTCTTGCTATCGAGCTTGAGCAGGTTGCTGTAGTACAGCTCGGCAAGCACGGTTGCCTGATCGAACACCGGCGTTTTCGGCAGGGTCATCAGACCGTTGAGCGTCCAGTGCAAGGTGTCACCGGTGGCGCTCATGCTGTCGCCGCGGCTCGGGGTGTCGTAGACCACACCGGTGGCGTCGGTACGTGCAGGCAGCAGACCAAGCCCTTGCCCCAGACCCAGCGGGCTGCGGGTACTGACGATCGCCGGGATACTGGCCAGCGGCATGTTGTGACGGATGTTCAGGTCCGAACCGACACTGATCCCGCCCACGTCCTTGGACAGGCTCAGGCCGACGATCTTGATGTTGTCGGCATAGGCCATCTGATAGGTGGCGGTGTCCAGCGAATTGAGGGTGTTGATCACCGCAGGCACTTGCCCTGCCGGCCGAGTGCCGTTGGGGTTGGCCGAGGTAATGCCCCTGGCGTCCAGCCAGGCTTGCGGCAAGATTTCCGAAGTCTCGCGGTAGTAGACGCCGAGGGTGCCATCCAGCCAGGCCGGCGACCACTTGGCCATGACGCCCCAGTCGCCGCTGCTGCCCGGTGTCAGGTCATGGCCGCGACGCACGTTGGTCAACGCGTTGCACGGCGCCAGGCCACAACCCAGCGGACTGCCAGGCACCACGGCGTTGGTGTTGCCGAGCAGGAACGATTGCGCACCAAAACCGACCAGGTCGGAACCACCGTAATAAGTACCGGCTTCCGGCAGACGCGCGGCGTCCCAATCGAGGAAGTACTGGGCACCCACGGTCAATTCCGGATTGACGGTGAACGTCATCGACAACTGGTTACGCGGAACGAACAGTTCCTTGGCCTCGGTACCCGGCGACGCGGCAAGCTTGGCCAGGTCGAGGCCGGACTGGCCGTAGCTGACCGAGTGCACCGGGTTGAGAATGGTCTCGCCCCAGAACACGTTGTGCTGACCGGCCTTGACGCTGAACATCGACTCCTCGCCCACTTCGGTGCTGTAGAACACGAAGGCATCGAGGATTTCGCCCGAAGGACCGCTGTAGTAGCGCTGGGCATAGTTGCTCAGGTGCGGGCTGCCGTTGCCGACGTTGTCATGGGTCACCCCAGCCAGGCGCGGGTCGTTGGCGATCAGGCCCGAACGCGCATCGTTGCCGTTGACGAACGGGTTGGAATTGGAGCCGGTGTTGTCATAGGCCTTGTCGTACCAGCTGGCGGCGCTGACGCGAAAACCCATGGCGTTCTTGTAGACCACGTCCATTTCGGTCAACAGGTCGATACGGTTGGTGATGTTGGTGCCGGCCTTGCGGAAGTTGTAATCGCCGTCGTTGTTGTTCGGCGTTGCCAACATGCGTTTGTCGGCGCTTTCGGTGCGCACGCCGTAGTTGTACTTGATGGTGTTATCCACGCGTACGTTCCAGTCCGGATTCCCCGTCTCGATCTCGGCCGCATGGGCCACCGGTAGGGTTGCCGCGAGAATGGCTGAGGCCAACAAGGTGTAGCGTGGAGCGGTGAAGCCGTGACTCTTATTGTTGTGCATTGCGTTGTCTCCGCCTTTTTGTATTTGTTTTAAGCGCAGCCGCCCCCGCGCAAACATCGATGGGTTTGCGTTTAAGGAATGAGGGCAAATGCCGGTTGGCGTACTGCCAGTCCAGCTCCTTGTACTAGCGGTCCAGCTCCAGGATGAGTGCTTCGGCCTGCGGCCAATGGCCAAATCCTGCGGCCGGATTGAGATGGCCGACATCGCCCAGATCGAGCAATTCGGCGCCCCAGCCTTCTGCCATGCGGGTGACTGCAGGAAGGCTGGCAAGGTGATCGTTGGTGCTTGCGGCCACGACGCTGCGAAATGGCAGCGGGCCTTGTGGTAGAGGATTCCAGCCCTGGCTACGCAGGGTTTCGGAAGAAGGATAGTTTGCCGGCCAGACCGCATCGAGGTCCGGTGGCGCGGCCAGCAAAGCGCCCTTGATCGGTCGGCTGTAGTGCGCCGCCCAGTGCGCGACCATCAGCACGCCGGCGCTGTGGGCCACCAGAATCACGGGGCCGTCGATCTGTTCGAGTTCGTGTTGAATCGCCCGCACACGGGCCATGCAATCGAGTTTGTCGGTCTCCAGCGGCGCAACACTGCGCACTTTGCCCAGCCTGGCTGCAAGCAATGTTTGCCAATGTTCGGCCACGTGCTCGCGCAGACCCGGAACGATCAGAATGGTGGCGGCAGTTTGCAGTTTGTCCACGGTCAACACCTTCGCTTTCTCGATAACTCGACTGGCTGTTTTCGCCAGGGGCTTTTTGTAGTGTCGACATTAAAGAGCGCCCACCCGAAGCGCTTTACATTGGACGTCAGGCACTTTTCTTTTGATGACAAATTGTCGGACAGCAGGACAGCGCGACCACTGGTCGAAAAATCCCCCAGGTTGGCGCAAGGTCACTGTAATCAACGGATGAGCGCTGATGGCTCCCTGCAGCGTAGAGGATGGGTGACCGGACAGCATGAAATCCATCAACGACATGACAACTGTTCAACTGTTGATGCGCTGGATATAGTCGCCACGCTCACGCCAATCGCCATAGGCCCAGGGAAGACTTTCGCATGACCAAGCTTGTTCGCGCCGCTGTCTTGACCAACTACCTGGAGGTCACCCAGTACCTGGGTTTCAACCCGCGCGACGTGCTGGCCGCTGTCGGCCTGAGCAGGGCCCAACTGCAAGCCCCTGAACACCGTATCCAGATCGATGCCGCCGTGCGGTTGCTGGAAGACTCGGCCGCTGCCAGCGGTTGCCAGACCTTCGGCCTGAGCATGGCCGAATCGCGCCAGCTCTCGGACTTCGGCGTGGTCAGCCTGCTGCTCAGCCACCAGCGCACCCTGCGCGATGCCTTGCAGGTCGTGGTGGATTACCGGCACCTGATGAATGACTCGCTGGCGATCTTCATTGAAGAGGCCGGCAAGATGGTGATCATTCGCGAAGAGGTGGTCACCGAAACGCCGATGCCCAGCCGCCAGGCCACAGAGCTGGCCATCGGTGTGATGTTCCGGCTGTGCTCGGCATTGCTCGGCTCACACTGGCACCCCTACAGCGTCAACTTCATGCACCAGCCACCGGACAACCTGCACCTGCATCGCCGCCTGTTCGGCTGCAACCTGGAGTTCGGCAGCGAGTTCAACGGCATCGTCTGCCCGGACGTCAGCCTCGACATGACCAACCCCAACGCCGACCCGGCCATGGCCCGCTACGCCCAGAGCTACCTCGATTCGCTGCAGAACCACGAAGGCGCCTCGATGCTGTTCGAGGTGCGCAAGGCCATCTACCTGCTGCTGCCCATGGGGCGCGCCACCATCGAACAGGTCGCCCAAAGCCAGGGCATGAACGTGCGCACCCTGCAACGCCGCCTCAAGGACGACGGCTGCGCCTTCAACGACGTGATCAACGACGTGCGCCGCGACCTGGTGCTGCGTTATTTGGACAACCCCAACTACTCGCTGAGTCGCATTGCCGACATGCTCGGCTACTCGATGGCGAGTTCGTTTACGCGGTGGTTTATCAGCCAGTTTGGTATGCCGCCGGCGACGTGGCGGGCGCAAAAACAAACCACCGCCAAACCCCTCGCTGGCCCTAAAGAACTCTGAATCGACAGCGCAAAAAAAAACGGCGACTGCTGGTACAGTCGCCGCGAAAGACCGGTGTTTGTGACACCGGTCGAGAACCCCACGGCATGAGGAGTCAACGCCGTGTGGTCCTGCCATAAAACGTATAGAGGGTGACGCGTTCAGAGCCCCCAGCACAGCAACAACAGCACCAGCACGACCAGGAACACCGTCTCCCCGACCATCAGCAGAATCGGCTTGATCCCGACCGCCGCCAGCTCCTTGAGCCRGGTCTTCATRCCCAGAATGCGCGAAGTTGGAACACTATCCCTGTGGGAGCGAGCTTGCTCGCGATGGCGGTGTGTCAGCCGCCATGAGTGTTGAATGTGAAACCGCTATCGCGAGCAAGCTCGCTCCCACAGGTTTTGTATCAACCTGACGATTAGAAGCCCCAGCGCAGCAACAACAGCACCARCACAACCAGGAACACCGTCTCCCCCACCATCAGCAGAATCGGCTTGATCCCGACCGCCGCCAGCTCCTTGAGCCGGGTCTTCATGCCCAGAATGCGCGAAGTTGGAACACTATCCCTGTGGGAGCGAGCTTGCTCGCGATGGCGGTGTG
>NZ_JBFUID010000046.1:0-51529 GCF_056402055.1 Pseudomonas sp. P4_C4
GTCCGGGGTGGCGTCCTTGAGCAGGCGGCGGCGCAGGTTGTTGGCGAAACGCGAGGCGTAGCGCTTGCTCGCCGTATCACGGCGATTGACCCGATGCCCGGCGACCAGTTGCACGTCAACCTGGCCCGGTTCGCCGCGCACCAGCGCCAGCATGCCGGGGATGTCCGCCGGGTCGTTCTGGCCGTCGCCATCGAGGGTCGCCAGCCATTGCCCGCGCGCCTCCCGTGCGGCGTGGTACAGCGAAGTGCTCTGCCCCAGCGAGCGCTCGTGATGGAGGATGCGCAAGGTGTTCAGGCCGTTCTGGCGGATCTGCCGCAATTCCTGCAGGGTCGCATCGGTGCTGCCATCGTCAACGACGATGATTTCGTACGATTCAGCGGCCAATGCGACGCGGATTTCTTCAAGCAGCGGCTTGAGGTTGTTCGCTTCGTTCTTGGCGGGAATCAGTACGGATACAAAAATGTCTTGGTTCATGGGGTCTCTCTCGCCCTTTTGATTTTTTCGAGATCAGAGGCGAACGCTTCAAATCTGATAGAACTGCCGATACCACTTCACAAACTCGCCGACGCCGGTTTCGAGCGTCACCTGCGGGCTGAAGCCCACCCACTCGGCCAGTGCCGAGACATCGGCCCAGGTCTTGACCACATCACCGGCCTGCATCGGCATGTAGTTGCGCCGGGCCTGCAGGCCCAGGGCGGACTCCAGGCAGTCGACGAAATCCAGTAACGCCACCGGCATGCCACGCCCGATGTTGAAGAGCCGGTTTACCCCGGTGGCGGAGCCTTCCGGCACCGGAGGCCTTGGGCGTAGTCGGGCGATACCTTCGACAATGTCGTCGACGTAGGTAAAGTCGCGCGACATCTGCCCCTGGTTGTAAATGTCGATGGGCAGGTCTTTGAGGATGGCGTCGGTAAACTTGAACAGCGCCATGTCCGGGCGACCCCATGGACCGTAGACGGTAAAAAAGCGCAGGCCACTGGCTTTCAGGCCATACAAATGGCAGTAACTTTCGGCCAGCAGTTCATTGGCGCGCTTGCTGGCGGCGTACAGCGAAACGGGATGTTCGACAGGGTCCTCGACACTGAACGGCATCTTGCTGTTGGTGCCGTACACCGAACTGCTCGAGGCGTAGATCAGATGCTCGGGGCGATGGTGCCGACAGGCTTCCAGCACATTGAGGAAACCCACCAGGTTCGATTGCCCATAGACATCCGGGTTGTCCAGCGAGTAGCGCACTCCGGCCTGAGCGGCCAGGTGCACCACCTCGGTAAAACGGTGTTCTTGAAACAGGCTCATCAGGGCCGGTTTATCGACGATGTCCATTTTCCGGAAGCGAAAGCCCGGCAAAGTCTCCAGCACCTTGAGGCGTGCGTGCTTGAGTTCCACGTCGTAGTAGTCGTTGAGGTTGTCGATCCCAACAACCTCCTGACCCTCGCGGCACAAGCGCTGAACCGTATGAAAACCGATGAAACCGGCTGCACCGGTGACCAGAACGGTCATTGGACGCACGCCTGCGACTGCGCTGCGATCGACGCGAGATTACTGATCCAGACCCTCGTGGGCTTCATGTGTAGCTCCTGCTTATGGCGTCATTCGCGCACGGTTTCGTTGTGAAGCTTATAAAACAGAAACATTTCAGTTTCGATAACGCCGTGCGCAACCTCAGCAAAAAAAACCATATCTGGCCGAAACAGCCGCTATTATCTGGCCGAATCGTCATGTGGCTTGTAAAACCGGAACAAACCGATATCCACGGTCTTGATGTATTGCGTGGCCCAATCCGGTTTGACGGTACGATCGTGGAAATACAGTGCACCCTGCGTGCGGTCCGGCAGTTCCTTGTTCAGGGCCTTGCGCGCGATTTCCTTGGCCATCGCGTAAGGCACCTCTTCCTGCACCGAATCGGATTTGCCGTCACACCACCAGGAAAACTGGCAACTCTTGGTTTCTGAACCCTGTTTGACCACTTTGCACACCGTGTCCGGAAAGCCCTCGTGGCCCAGGCGATTCATGACCACGTTGGCCACTGCCTCCATGTCGGCGGTGTCCTTGCCCCTGGCTTCCCAGTAAATGGACCGGGCCAGGCACGTGATCGCATCGTCCAGCGGCGCGACGCCCGCCGGGTCGACGGCCTGGACTTCGGACGGGGTAATCGCTTCAGCCTTGGGCACCGGTGCGGGGTTGTTGTTCTCGGCGGCTTTCTGTTCCAGCACCTCGGCCTTGTTCTCGGCCGCTTGCTGCTTTTGCGCTTGATCCGCAGCGGACACCGGGCCGGCAAACAACATGAAGGCGAGGCAAGTGGCGATCCAGTCGAGGCGCATGGTCGGTGTCACTCGGTGAGTGGTTCGATTCAGTCTAGTAGTGAAATGATTTCGCCCACCCCACTACACTCTGGATAAATCCGTTGTCCTGGATGGACCAACTTCGCGCATCATGGGCGCAATCTGCTCAAGGGGATATTCATGGGTTTCATCTCATCCGCAATGCGTTTGACCGGTTTGTCTCTGGGCCTGGTATTCGCCGCTAACGCTATCGCGGCGGACGAAGCGCAATTGGTCGAATCGATCAACGTCTACCGCAGCCAACTGCAGCGCTGTGCCGGCCAGGTCTCATCGGAGCTGCCGCCGCTGTCGGCCGACCCGCGCCTGGTGCTGTCCGGCCCGAGCATCGGCAATCTGCAGCAGGCCATGGCCGCTGCGGGTTATCCCATGAAGAATGTGCAGGCCATCAGCCTGTCCGGGCCTCGCGATGCCGCCTCGGCGATGAAGGCGATTCAGGAGAGTTTTTGCCAGATCGTCCTCGACCCGCAATTCGTCGATGTCGGCGTCAGCCGCCAGGACAATCAGTGGCGCATCGTCGTGGCGCGGCCACTGCTGAGTTCACACCTGGGCGACTGGCAGACCGAGGGCCAGAAGCTGCTCATCGAACTCAATGCCGCACGAGCCAAGCCGCGTCAATGCGGCACCCAGTCTTTCAATGCGACCGCGCCGCTGGCCTGGAACGCCACGCTGGCCACCGCCGCCGAAGGCAACTCGCGCTCCATGGCCAACAATAACTACTTCGATCACAAGGACCGCGATGGCCGCACCCCGGGCGACCGCGCGGAACTGGCCGGCTACGACTTCCAGCAGATCGGCGAAAACATCGCCGCCGGGCAGGACAGCGTACGCAAGGTGGTCGAAGGCTGGCTGGTCAGCCCTGGTCATTGCGCCAACCTGATGAACCCGCAGTTCCGCGAACTGGGCGCAGCGTATGCGACCGATCCAAAGAGCGATGCGGGGATTTACTGGACGGCGGTGTTTGGGGCGCAGTGAGTGCCCTAGCCCCCGAAGCGATTGCGTCGGGGGTTCTTTGTGGTCAACGAACACTTCGAAGTGCGAAGTAACTTTACAAAAAGAAAGATCCTTCTGAAGGAAATTTCTGAAATATGAAAAACCACACATGAAGTCTTGAAATTTCAAAGCTCAATAAATATACCTACCCCTTACGACACCATTTCGAATAACAATTTCGACTTCAAAGCAAGGGTCCTATGAAAAACGCAATATCACCTACAAGAAATGAAAACTTTTCTGACTGGTATCAACAAGTGATTATCCAGTCAGAAATGGCTGAGTACTCTCCAGTTCGAGGCTGCATGGTAATCCGTCCTTGGGGGTATGGCATATGGGAGCAGATTCAACGAGAACTTGATAAGAAAATCAAAGACACAGGGCATTCAAACGCATATTTTCCACTTTTGATTCCGTTATCCTTTCTTCAAAAAGAAGCAGAGCATGTTGAAGGCTTTGCCAAAGAGTGCGCGGTTGTAACCCATCATCGTCTCGAAAAATCAACGGATGGAGCGCTTACTCCCGCAGGAACACTAGAAGAACCGTTGATCATCAGGCCCACCAGTGAAACGGTCATCGGTGCATCCTTTTCACGATGGGTACAAAGTTATCGGGATCTGCCTCTACTTATCAATCAATGGGCGAACGTACTGCGCTGGGAAATGCGTCCTCGGATTTTCCTGCGCTCATCGGAGTTCCTATGGCAGGAAGGTCACACCGTTCACGCAACTCATGATGAGGCCTTGGACGAAACGCTAAAGATGCTGGATATCTATGAGCGCTTTACTACCGAGCACCTGGCCATACCAGTAATTAAGGGCGAAAAGTGCTCCTGGGAACGTTTTCCGGGCGCCGTCAGCACCTACACCATTGAAGCGATGATGCAAGACGGCAAGGCCCTGCAAGCAGGTACTTCTCATTTTTTAGGCCAGAACTTCGCACAAAGTTCAGACATCCGCTTCGTGAACAAAGGAGGGATAAAAGAACTGGCATGGACCACGTCTTGGGGAGTATCCACGCGACTGATCGGCGCGATGATAATGGCCCATGGTGACGATGATGGACTAGTACTCCCGCCCCTCGTGGCACCGACGCAGGTCGTCATTATCCCGATCGTGCGCAACGAACAGAATGCAGATGCCATTCATGACTACTGCAAAAAACTGCAAAAGCAGATTTGTCGGAAAAAACTGAAGGGGCAAAACCTTCGGGCCAGTGTTGATTGGCGGGACATGAACAGTGGCGAAAAAAAATGGTACCACATCAAGCGTGGCGTCCCTGTCCGGATCGAGATTGGCATAAAGGAACTGGAGCAAAATGCGGTGTCCTATTTCTGTCGAAACAACTGCAAAATCCTTCTGAAACTTGACACTGGAGATTTCGTTAATAACATCTCGAAAACACTGGCCACCCTTCAAAAAGACATGTTAGAGGCAGCACAGAAGAAATTGTCCGACAACACCACAACGATCACTACTCTGGACGAATTCAAAAAGCGCTTCAAACAGAACACAAAACTTAGCGCCTTTGTTCTCGCCCCCTTCACCGAAGACAAAAAAGTTGAAAAAGCCATCGGAGAGCTTGGAGTAACCGTTCGCTGTATTCCGCTAAAACAACCTGAAATCTCCGTAACCTGTTTATTCACCGGCCGAAAAACGAACACGTGGGCACTTTATGCAAAGTCATATTGATCCCTGATCACCTACAGCCCCGCTATTGCGGCAATGCTGTTCATTTAAGAAGTATAGAGAGAGCAATAAGTAACCTGTGGCGAGGGAGCTTGCTCCCGTTGGGCTGCGAAGCGGCCCCAAAAGAGGGCCTGCTGCGCAGTCCAGCGGGAGCAAGCTCCCTCGCCACAAGTCATTTGTCACAACTGCCATTTCGGTTTTCTGGCAGTACGCATCAGTGGCTACTCATCCCGGCCGCATGCATCAACATCCGCAACACCCCCGCCACCACCCCCAACGCAACCACACTGCCCAGCCAGATCACCACCAGCCATCCCAGGCGCTTGTACCAGCGCGCGGGTGCGGTTTGATTCCTATCAATGGTAGCCATCGCCAATCCTCACTTTGCCGCGGAACACGTAGTAGCTCCAGACCGTGTACATCAGGATGATCGGCAGGATGAACAGCGCGCCGATCAGGATGAACAACTGGCTGGTAGGTGGTGACGCCGCTGCCCACAGGCCGATCGACGGCGGCACGATGTTCGGCCAGATGCTGAACGCGAGGCCGATGTAGCCCAGGAACACCAGCATCAGGGTGAAGGCGAACGGCCAATGGGTGTGGCGTTGGCGCAGGGTCTTGAGCAAGCCGAACATCGCCAGCAAGGCCAGCACCGCCAGGCCACCGAACACCGCCAGGTGCGCATGGGCAAACCAACGGGTGGCGATTTCCGGATGGAGGATTGGCGTCCACACGCAAATCACGCCGATCACCGCCAACAGCAGCCAGGCCAGGGGCCGGGTGAACAGGCGCATCCGCGATTCGAGCATGCCTTCGGTCTTGACCAGCAACCAGGTACTGCCGAGCAGCGCATAAGCGACGATCAGCCCGACTCCGCAGAACAGCGGAAACGGTGCCAGCCAGTCCAGCGAACCACCGGCGAACTGGCGGTCGACCACCGGGATGCCGGCGATGTAAGTGCCGATCACCACGCCCTGGGAGAAGGTCGCGAGCAGCGAACCGCCGATGAACGCCATGTCCCAGACATGACGCTTTTCAGGGCTGGCCTTGAAACGAAACTCGAACGCCACACCGCGAAAGATCAAGCCGCACAACATCAGGATCAGCGGCAGGTACAACGCTTCCAGAATCACCGAATAGGCCAGCGGGAACGCGCCATACAGCGCCGCGCCGCCCAGCACCAGCCAGGTCTCGTTACCGTCCCAGACCGGTGCCACGGTGTTCATCATCACATCGCGCTCCTTCGCATCCGGGATCAGCGGAAACAGGATGCCCAACCCCAGGTCGAAGCCGTCCATGATCACGTACATCATCACGCCGAAGGCGATGATCACGCCCCAGATCAACGATAAATCGATACCTTGAATACCCATGACTCAACTCCCTTCCTTCAATTGACGCGGGCGTCGGTTTCGAGGATTTCAGCGTCGGCGGACAGCGGCCGGCGCGGTGTGATGACCTGATCGGAATGCCCGTCGACGGGATGCCCGTGATGCGGCTGCGGCCCTTTGCCAACCAGTTTCATCATGTAGCCGATGCCCACCGTGAACACCGAGAAATAGATCACCACGAACAGCGCCAGCGAGATGCTCAACTGCGTGACGCTGTGATTCGATGCCGCATTCGCCGTCCGCTGCAGGCCATACACCACCCACGGCTGGCGCCCGACTTCGGTGGTGATCCAGCCGGCGAGCATGGCGATCAGGCCGCTTGGGCCCATCCACAGCATCAGGCGCAGGAACCAGCGATTGCGGTAAATGGCACCGCTGCGGCGCAGGGCCAGGCCGAGCACACCGGCCAGCACCATCAACATGCCGAGCCCGGCCATGACGCGGAAACTCCAGAAGATGATCGTCGCGTTGGGGCGATCCTCTTTCGGGAAGCTCTTGAGCGCCGGGATCTGCTTGTCGAGGCTGTGGGTCAGGATCAAGCTGCCCAGGTAGGGAATTTCGATGGCGTATCTGGTTTTCTCGGCCTGCATGTCGGGGATACCGAACAGCACCAGCGGCGTCGCTTCGCTGCCGTTGTTTTCCCAGTGCCCTTCGATGGCAGCGATCTTCGCCGGTTGGTGCTCCAGGGTGTTCAAGCCGTGAGCGTCACCGACCACCGCCTGAATCGGGCTAACGACCAAGGCCATCCACAACGCCATCGACAGCATCTTGCGCACTTGCCGGGTGTCGTTGCCGCGCAGCAGGTGCCACGCCGCCGACGAGCCGACAAAGAACGCCGTGGCCACGAACGCGGCAATCGCCATGTGCGCCAGGCGGTACGGGAACGACGGGTTGAACACGATGGCCAGCCAGTCCAGCGGCATCACGCGACCGTCGACGATCTCGAAGCCCTGGGGCGTTTGCATCCAGCTGTTGGAGGCGAGAATCCAGAAGGTCGAAATCAGCGTGCCGATGGCGACCATGACCGTCGAGAAGAAGTGCAAGCCGCGCCCTACCCGGTTCCAGCCGAACAGCATGACCCCGAGGAAACCGGCCTCGAGGAAGAACGCCGTGAGCACTTCATAGGTCAGCAACGGCCCGGTGATGCTGCCGGCAAAGTCGGAGAAACGGCTCCAATTGGTGCCGAACTCGTAGGCCATGACCAGCCCCGAGACCACGCCCATGCCGAAGTTGACGGCGAAGATCTTCGACCAGAAATGGTAGAGATCGCGGTAGGTGTCGTTGTGGGTCTTCAGCCAAAGCCCTTCGAGCACCGCCAGGAAACTGGCCAGCCCGATGGTGATGGCGGGAAAGATGATGTGGAACGAAACCGTGAACGCGAATTGCATGCGCGCCAGGTCCAGTGCCTCCAGGTTAAACATGTCGATATCCTCATCGCGGCTGAAAAACGGCGGCACACGGCCGGGCCACCGTCAGGCCGGGGGGGCCTGCAGCCAACACAAGTCGAAAGGGTTACGCGAGCGGCATCGGGCCGCCCCCGGTGTCAGGCGGCGGAAGTCGAAATCAGGTTGCTGGCCTTCGCCTGTTCCAGCCGGATGGCGACGAACTTGGAAGTCGGGGTGAAGGTGCGGTCACCGTAACTTTCCAGCGGCACCAGCGGGTTGGTCTCGGGGTAGTACGCCGCCGCCTGACCGGCCGGAATGTCGTAGGCGATCAGGGTAAAACCGCTGACCCGACGCTCACGCTCGTCGTCCCACAGCGCCACCAGGTCGACCTTCTGCCCCGGTTCAAAACCCAGCCGGCGAATGTCCTGCTCGTTGGCGAACACCACGTCGCGCATGCCGTAGACCCCGCGATAGCGATCGTCCAAACCGTACAGCGTGGTGTTGTACTGATCGTGGGAACGCATGGTCTGCAGAATCAGGTGCGGCTTGACCGCCAGGTTGCGCACGCCCTCGCTGATCAGGTGCTCCGGCAACACGCTCGGGGTGAACTGAGCCTTGCCGCTGGCGGTTTTCCAGATGCGTTTGGCCGCGTCGTTGGGCATGTGGAAACCGCCCGGATGCAGCAATCGCCGGTTGAAGTCTTCGAAGCCGGGAATGGTGTCGGCAATCATGTTGCGGATGCGGCCGTAATCGCCGATGGCCCAGTTCCAGTCGATCGGGTGCTTGCCCAGGGTCGCGGCGGCGATGCCGGCAATGATCGCAGGCTCCGAGCGCAGGTGTTTCGACTTCGGTTTCAGTTGGCCGTGGGAGATGTGGATCATGCTGAAGGTGTCTTCCACGGTGACGCCTTGCGGTCCTTCGGCCTGGATGTCGATGTCGGTGCGGCCCAGGCACGGCAGGATCAGCGCTTCACGGCCGGTGACCAGATGGCTGCGGTTGAGCTTGGTGGCGATGTGCACGGTGAGGTCGCATTTGCGCAACGCAGCGTGGGTGCGCGGCGTGTCGGGGGTGGCCTGGGCAAAGTTGCCGCCCAGGGCGATAAACACCTTCGAACGCCCCTGCTCCATCGCGCCAATCGCCATCACAGTGTTGTGACCATGCTCGCGCGGCGGCTTGAAGGAGAAGCGTTTTTCCAGGGCATCGAGCAAATCCGCAGGTGCCAGTTCGTTGATGCCCATGGTGCGGTCGCCCTGCACGTTACTGTGACCGCGAACCGGTGACAGACCCGCGCCCGGACGGCCGACATTGCCGCGCAGCAGCATCAGGTTGATGACTTCCTGCAGCGTCGGCACCGAGTGCGTGTGTTGGGTCAGGCCCATCGCCCAGCACATGATCACCCGCTTGGACCGGGCGTACATGCGGGCGGCGAGTTCGATATCCGCCAGAGACATGCCTGACTGCTGCTCAATGTGCTCCCAACTGGTGGCGTCGACTTCCCCAAGGTAGGCGCCCATTCCCGAGGTGTGTTCAGCGATGAACTCATGGTCGAACACCGGTTCGCCGCCGGTGGCCTGTGCTTCGCGCTCCCATTGCAGCAGGAACTTGACCATGCCACGCATGACCGCCATGTCACCGCCAAGTGCCGGGCGGAAGTACGCGGTGTTGGTCGGCTCGGAGCCGTTCAGCAACATTTCGATCGGGTGCTGCGGGTGCTGGAAGCGCTCCAGTCCGCGCTCCTTGAGTGGGTTGATGCAGATCACCTGTGCACCGCGCTTGACCGCTTCGCGCAACGGTTCGAGCATCCGCGGGTGGTTGGTG
This sequence comes from Pseudomonas sp. P4_C4, assembly GCF_056402055.1. Classification (NCBI taxonomy): domain Bacteria; kingdom Pseudomonadati; phylum Pseudomonadota; class Gammaproteobacteria; order Pseudomonadales; family Pseudomonadaceae; genus Pseudomonas; species Pseudomonas sp. P4_C4. The sequence continues at coordinate 9,615 of NZ_JBFUID010000046.1, forward strand.
CCGGGGTTCTGGCCGATGACGAAAATCGCATCGGCATGCTCCAGGTCGTCAAACACCACGGTGCCTTTGCCCACGCCGAGGCTTTCGATCATGCTCACCGCGCTGGCTTCGTGGCACATGTTCGAGCAGTCCGGAAAGTTGTTGGTGCCGTAGGCCCGGACGAACAACTGATAGAGAAAGGCTGCCTCATTGCTGGCCCGGCCCGAGGTGTAGAACTCGGCCTGATCCGGCGATTCCAGCGCGTTGAGGTGCCGGGCGACCGTCGCGAACGCTTCGTCCCAGGTGGTTTCCACGTAACGGTCGGTGGCCGGGTCATAGCGCATCGGGTGGGTCAGGCGGCCTTGATACTCCAGCCAGTAATCGCTCTGCTCGGCCAGCGCCGAGACGCTGTATTTGTTGAAGAAGGCCGGGTCGACCAAACGGCCCGTGGCTTCCCAGTTAACCGCCTTGGCGCCGTTTTCGCAGAACTTGACCATGCCGTTTTCCGGCGACTCGCCCCAGGCACAACCGGGGCAGTCGAACCCGCCGTTCTGGTTGGTCTTGAGCATGGCGCGAATGTTCTTCAGCGCGTTTTCACTGCCCAGCCAGTTTTTGGTAACAGCGATCAGCGCCCCCCAACCAGCGGCGGCACCTTTGTAGGGTTTATAGCGGTCGACTTGAGACATGGTACTTCTCCGTAACAATGCACACAGGCTTCGACCTGATTCAGGTCATTGTTCGATTTGCGGAGAAAGCATATGAATGGCGTTTAAATATTGTCTAATCGCTATTTATGACCACATTATCGAGATGCTCTATCACGGTTTTTATCCTTGTTTTTCAATTACTTGAAATCACTTAAAGCTCTTTTATTCACGAAATAAAGTTGATCATCGACCCAGTCGATCAGCCGGTCATTAATAGTGATTGGACGCCCATTAAAGTTGCTCTTAGCCTGCGCTCAACAAGTCCGTCAATGACGGAAATTTCATACAAAAAAGCGCCAAGCGAGGGTGTCATGTCAGAACGAGTCTTGATCGATGGCTACTCCCGGCGCGTGGACTATCTGCGGATGTCGGTCACCGACCGCTGCGATTTCCGTTGCGTGTATTGCATGGCCGAGGACATGCAGTTTCTGCCCCGCCAACGGGTGCTGACCCTGGAAGAGATTTATCAGCTGGCACAAAGCTTCGTCGCACTGGGCACCCGCAAGATCCGCCTGACCGGGGGCGAGCCGCTGATCCGTCCGGGCGTGGTGCAACTGTGCGAGAGGATCGCCGCCCTGCCCGGCCTGCGTGAACTGTGCATGACCACCAATGGTTCGCAGTTGGCCAGACTGGCCGAGCCGTTGTTCGAAGCCGGGGTCAAGCGCCTCAACATCAGCCTCGATTGCCTGGACCCGCAACGTTTTCGCGAACTCACCCGCACCGGTGATCTGGCGCAGGTGATCAAGGGCATCGACGCGGCCAACCAGGCTGGATTTCGCAATACCAAGCTCAATTGCGTGGTGATGAAGGGCCGCAACGACCATGAGATCAATGATCTGGTGAGCTTCGCCATCGACCGCAACCTCGACATTTCCTTTATCGAGGAAATGCCGCTGGGCACCATCCACGAGCACAGCCGCGCCGAAGCGTTTTTCTCCAGTGCCCAGGTCCGTGAACGCATCGGCGAACGCTACACTTTGATTGATTCCGCCGAGTCGACCCAGGGTCCGTCGCGCTACTGGCGCCTGGCCGAGGCGCCGCAGATTCGCCTGGGGTTCATCTCCCCCCACAGCCACAACTTTTGTGGCACCTGCAACCGGGTGCGACTGACCGTGGAAGGACGTCTGCTGCTGTGCCTGGGCAATGAGCACGCCGTGGATCTCAAGGCGGTCTTGCGCAGCCACCCCGGACAGCCCGAGCGCCTGGAAAAAGCCATTATCGAGGCGATGAAACTCAAGCCTTATCGACACAACTTCGAAGTGAACGACGATGTTCAGGTCATTCGCTTCATGAACATGACGGGCGGCTGAAACCCATGATCGTAAGACCCAAACCCAACCTGATCGGCGTGCTGACGTCCCTCAAGGGTTCGATTGCCAAACGCATCGCCTGGCGCAGCCTGATGGTGACGCTGCTCGCCTCGGCCATCGTGCTCATCGAAACCTTGCACCCCAGCTACTTTTCCAAGGTCAGCGCCACGCCCTTCACGCTGCTGGGTTTGTCGTTGTCGATCTTCATGAGCTTTCGCAACAACGCCTGCTACGACCGCTGGTATGAAGCGCGCAAGGCGTGGGGCGATGTGATCGTGGAAGTCCGCTCGATGATTCGTGAAACCCTGGCTATCAAAGACACGGATGAGCGACACACGGTCCTCAGCAACCTGTGTGGCTTTGCCCATGCCCTCAACGCGCGGCTGCGCCAGGAAAACGAACTGGCCGCCAGTGGCGACTGGCTGCAGCCGATGCCCAAGGGCAACACCACGGACGTCAGCGGGCAGATACTGATGCAGGTCGGTCAGCAGTGCTCGGCACTCAACGAGTCAGGGGCGATCAACGACTGGCGCTACACGCTCATGGCCAACCACCTGACCAGCCTGACCCATGCCCAGGCCGTCTGTGAACGAATCAAGAACACCCCGCTGCCGTTCCCCTACACCCTGTTGCTGCACCGCACCATTTACCTGTTCTGCATCCTCTTGCCGTTTGCCATGGCCGAACCCCTGGGTTGGCTGACACCGATTTTCACCGCGATTGTCAGCTACACCTTTTTCGGCCTGGATGCGATTGCCGATGAACTGGAAGACCCCTTCGGCCGCGACGAAAACGACCTGCCCACCGACGCCATCGTGCGCAACATCGAGCGTGATGTACTGGCGGCCCTGGGTGTGACAGAGTTGCCGCCACAGCTGGAGCCGGTGGATTTTGTGTTGAACTGATTTCCAGCAAAAAAGCAAAACCTGTGGGAGCGGGCTTGCCCGCGAATGGATCTAAAGGCATAAGAAGAGGCAAACCATGTCCGACATCCTCTGGCAACCTGACGCCAAACGCATTGGCAAGACCCGCATGGAGGCCTTCCGGCGTTTCATCAATCAGCGGCATCACCTCAAGATCGACGACTACCCTGCCCTGCACCAATGGTCCATCGAGCAACGCCCGGACTTCTGGCAGGCCATCGTCGACTTCTTCGACATCCGCTTCCACGAGCAACCTGACGCGGTGCTGCTCGAAGGCCTGCAGATGCCCAGCGCCCAATGGTTCCCCGGCGCAACGCTGAACTTTGCCGAACACCTGCTACAGCGACGCGATGATGCGATCGCCGTGGTAGCCGTTGGCGAAAACGGTCTGCGTGAACATTTGACCTGGGCCGAACTCGCGGAACATGTCGCCGGCTTTCAAAACGGGCTGATAGCAGCCGGCGTCAGGGTTGGCGACCGGGTCGCCGCGTGCATGCCCAACACCTGGCAAACCCTGGTGGCCATGCTCGCCACCACCAGCCTTGGCGCCATCTGGTCCTGCTCTTCGCCGGACTTCGGCACCCAAGGGGTGGTTGACCGTTTCGGCCAGATCGAACCGAAAGTGCTGGTGACCTGCGCCGGTTATCGCTACGCCGGCAAGGAAATCGACCAAACCGCCAAGGTCAACGAGATTCTCCAGCGTCTGCCTTCGCTGCAACAGTTGATCATCGTGCCTTACGCCCGGCCACACGCGCACATAGAAGAATTCCGCACCCAGGCCAATGTGACGTTGTGGGACGATTTCTACACGCCCGGCGGCGAGCCGGATTTCGTCCCCGTGCCCTTCGCCCATCCGCTGTACATCCTCTACTCCAGCGGCACCACCGGCGTACCCAAATGCATCATCCACAGCACCGGCGGCGTGTTGCTGCAACACGTCAAGGAACACGGCCTGCATGGTGATCTCGGCCCCGGTGAACGGCTGTTCTACTACACCACCTGCGGCTGGATGATGTGGAACTGGCTGGTGTCGGCGCTGGCGACAGGCAGCTCCGTGGTGCTGTACGACGGCTCGCCGTTCCACCCCGAGCCGCAGTGCCTGATCGACCTGATCGACGACGAACGCATCAGTGTCTTTGGCACCAGCCCCAAATACCTCGCGACCCTGGAAAGCAGCGGTATCAAGCCCCGTGAAAGCCATGATCTGAGCAGCCTCAAGATGCTGCTATGCACCGGCTCGGCGCTGTCACCGCAGAGTTACGACTTCGTCTATCGCGACTTCAAGGCTGACGTGTGTCTGGCCTCGATGTCCGGTGGCACCGACATCGTCTCGTGCTTCGTCAACGGCAACCCGATGTCGCAGGTCAGGCGTGGCGAGATCATGGGCAAGAGCCTGGGCATGGCCGTCGAAGTGTGGAACGACGAAGGCCACCCGGTAATCGGCGAAAAAGGTGAGCTGGTCTGCACCCGGCATTTCCCGGCAATGCCCATTGGCCTTTGGAACGATCCCGATGGCGAGAAACTGCGCCAATCCTATTTCAGCCTGTTCCCCGGCGTCTGGGCCCAAGGTGATTACGCCGAACAACTGCCCCATGGCGGGATGATGATCCACGGTCGCTCCGATGCCGTGCTCAACCCCGGCGGCGTGCGCATCGGCACGGCGGAAATCTATCGTCAGGTGGAGAAAGTCCCCCAGGTACTCGACAGCGTGGCCATCGGTCAGCAGTGGCAGGATGACGTGCGGGTGGTGCTGTTCGTACGCTTGCACGACGGGCTCGAACTGGACGAGGCGCTGCAACAGCAGATCCGCCAGACGATTCGCGCCAACACCACGCCGCGTCATGTGCCGGCCAAGATTGTCGCGGTGACTGACATTCCCCGGACCATCAGCGGCAAAGTCGTTGAGTTGGCAGTACGCAATGTGGTGCACGGGCAGAAAGTGAAGAACACTGATGCGCTGGCCAATCCCGAGGCGCTGGAACAATTTCGTGACCGGCCCGAACTGATGGATTGAAATGGGATACCTGTGGGAGCGAGCTTGCTCGCGATAGCGGAGTGTCCGTTGACATCAATGCAAATTGACCCGACGCCATCGCGAGCAAGCTCGCTCCCACAGGGTACTGTGTCGCCTACCGCTCACCCTGACGGGTCCTCCACAATCGACCACCTGTGCAAGAATAGAGGCCAGCCAAAGCGACTCATGTGCAGGACTCCCGAATGAACGCAACACCAACCGCCAGCGATGCCCAGGCCTTGATCGCCCGAATCGACTGGGCAAGCAGCCCGCTGGGCGCGGCCAGTAAATGGCCACAAAGCCTGCGAACCGCCGTGGACATCGTCATCCACTCGCCAATGCCGATGCTGTTGCTATGGGGCCCGCAGCTGACACAGATCTACAACGACGGCTTTGCCCTGCTCGCCGGAAGCAAACATCCACACGCTTTCGGCCAACCGACACACCTGATCTGGCCAGAGTTGCAAGACTTTACCGACCCGATATACAGCGCCGTCCTGCAAGGTCAGGTGCGAACCTACAGCGAGCAGCGCTTTACCCTGCAACGCGGGGACCGGGAATCCGACTTCTGGCTCGACCTGACCTACAGCCCGATCCGTGACGAAAGTGCCAAGGTGGCCGGGATCCTGGTCACCGCCATCGAAACCAACGAACGCCGGCGCATCGCCCTCGAACTCGAACAGCGCTCGGCGGCCAGCCTCAAGGCCCAGCGTGAAACCGAGGAGCGCCTGCAACTGGCCCTCGCCGCCACCGATGCGGTCGGCACCTGGGACTGGGACATCAGCGAGGACCGTTTCATCGCCGATGCGCATTTTGCCCAACTGCACGGGATCGACCCGGCCATGGCCAGCCAGTTGCCGATCAGCGAGTACCTGCACGGCGTACACCCGCAAGACCGCGCCCTGATCGCCCGCAGCATCAAGCATTGCATCACCCACGGCACTGAGTACGCCGAGGAGTATCGCCTGCTCCAAACCGACGGCCAGATGCGTTGGGTGTTTGCCCGCGGTCGCTGCTACAAGGATCACCACGGCCGGCCGATGCGCTTCCTCGGCGCCGCCCTGGACCTGACCGAACGTAAACACACCGAACAGGCCCTGCGCCAGAGCCAGACCGAGCTGCAACTGATCATCAACGCCATGCCGGTCCTGATCAGTTACGTTGACCGCGAAGAACGCTTTCGCCTGAACAATGCGGCGTACCTCGACTGGTACGGGCTGACGCCGCAAGAACTTTACGGGCGAACCATTCTTGAAGTGATCGGCGAAGAAGCCTATGCACTGCGCGCCCCGTACATCACTGAGGCGCTGTCCGGCCGGCCCTGCTGTTTCAGCATCAGCACGCCACACCGCGACGGCAGCATCCGCCAGGCCTTGATGAATTACCTGCCACGCCACGGCGCAGACGGCGCGGTAAACGGTTTCTACATCTTCGTGATCGATGAAACCGAAAGCAAAAAGACCGAAGAAGCCCTGCGCAACCTGAACGAAACCCTTGAGGAACGGGTTGCCGCCCGCACCCGCCAACTGGCCGAGGCCAACGAGCGCCTGCAGAACGAGATGTTCGAACGTGAGCGTGCCGAAGACGCCTTGCGCCATGCCCAGAAAATGGATGCGGTCGGCCAGCTTACCGGCGGCATCGCCCATGACTTCAACAACATGCTCACTGGCATCATCGGCAGCCTCGACCTGATGCAGCGCTACATCGCCGACGGCCGTGCCAGCGAGATCGGCCGATTCACCGAGGCGGCAGTGTCCTCGGCCAACCGTGCCGCCGCCCTCACCCATCGCTTGCTGGCGTTCTCCCGGCGACAGTCGCTCAACCGCAAGCCGCTGAACCCCAACGAGTTGGTTCACTCGCTCGAAGACTTGTTCAGTCGAACCAAGGGCGACCACATCGAACTCAAACTGCAACTGGCCGAAAACATCTGGTGGATCAGCACGGATGTCAGTCAGTTGGAAAACGCCTTGCTCAACCTGGTGATCAACGCCCGGGACGCCATGCCGGATGGCGGCGTGCTGCAGATCGAAACCGCCAATGTGTACCTCGACGGCAGCGACATCACGACCCTGGAACCACTCAAGCCCGGCGACTACGTGATGATTACCGTCAGCGACAACGGCACCGGCATGACGCCCTTGGTGCTGGCCAAGGCATTCGACCCGTTCTTCACCACCAAGCCCATTGGCCAGGGCACCGGCTTGGGCTTGTCGATGATTTACGGTTTCGCCCAACAATCGGGGGGCCACGTCAGTCTGTTCAGCCTGCCTGAACGGGGCACCAGCGTGCGCTTGTACCTGCCGCGTCTGCATTCGGCCGAGTCGGAAAAAGTCCTGTCGCCCGTCGGCGGCGAGGCACCGGCGGCGATTGCCGGCGAAACCGTGATGCTGGTAGAGGACGATGCGGCGGTGCGCATGCTGGTACTGGACCTGCTCAAGGAGCTCGGCTACCGCGCCCATGAAGCCGAAGATGCCAAGAGTGCCCTGCCGGTGCTGGAGTCAGACCTGCGGCTGGACCTGTTGGTGACCGACGTCGGGTTGCCAGGCATGAACGGCCGGCAACTGGCAGAAATCGCCCGCCAGCACCGCCCCGAACTGAAAGTACTGTTCATGACCGGTTACGCGGAAATCGCCGCCGAACGCCAGGGCTTCCTCGAAGAAGGCATGGACATGGTGGCCAAACCGTTTTCCATCGACCTGCTGGCCAACAAGATTCGCACGATGATCGGTCAACCAAACTGAGTTGAGGCATAATCGCGCGCCCCCGCTGCCACCCACATAGCCACCACCGTTGCAAGGTAACCGCCACATGAAAGCTCAAGCCCGCCATATTCTGGTGAAAACCTCGGAAGAAGCCGAGCAGCTCAAACAACGCATCGCCAAGGGTGAAGCGTTCGATGTCCTGGCCAAGAAGTACTCGACCTGCCCCTCGGGCAAGCGCGGCGGTGACCTCGGTGAAGTACGCCCGGGGCAGATGGTCGGCGTGATCGATGCGGTAATCTTCAAAAAACCGCTGCGGGTGGTGCATGGGCCGATCAAGAGCAAGTTCGGGTATCACCTGGTGCAGGTGTTTTACCGGGATTGATGCTGTTGGCTTTCGGCCCCCATCACGAGCAAGCTCGCTCCCACAGGGGTTCTGCGCCGGGCACAAATCAATTGTGGGAGCGAGCTTGCTCGCGATCCGATGGCGCAGCCAGCGGCCATTCACCGCTTACCGTGGGATCAGCGCCCCTGGTACCTGAATCACCCGGCTCGCCAACCGATGCCCGGCCTCGGCAGCTTGCGAAGGGCTGCCGCCCTTGAGCCGCGAAGCCAGATACGCGGCACTGAACGAATCCCCCGCCGCCGTGGTGTCCACCACCCGCGCTACCTTCTGCGCCGGCACCTCGAATGACTCGCCATCACAACGAATCAGGCACGCTTCGGCGCCGCGCTTGAGCACCACCTCCGGCGTACCCATCTGCTCATACGCAGCGAACACCGCCTCACAATCGGAGTAACCGAACAACGCCTCTTCGTCATCCACTGTCAGCAACGCCAGGTCGACATGCGGCAGCACACGGCGATACGCCGCCCGGGCGTCCTCGACCGACGCCCACAGCCGTGGCCGGTAGTTGTTGTCGAACACAATTCGCGCATCGCACTGGTGGGCTTCGATCAGGGTGTTCAGCAACTTTTCCCGGCCTTGCACGCCGAGTACCGCCAGGGTGATGCCGCTGAAGTACAGCACGTCGTAATCCGGCAGCGCCGCAAGGATCGGCGCGGCGGCCGGGGTGGTGAAGCAATCGCGTACCGCCGCTTCGTTGCGCCAGTACAGAAAGCGTCGCTCACCGGCGGCGTCAGTCTGTATGCAATACAAACCCGGCAGACGTCCCGGCAGGCGCTGAACCATGCCGAGCCCGATGTTTTCCGCGGCCCAACTCTGGCACATCGCGTCGCTGAAACTGTCATCGCCCAAGGCGGTGACGTAATCCACGGTGCCGTTCTCTCCCAGTTCCCGGGACAGGTACACCGCCGTGTTCAAGGTGTCGCCACCGAAGCTCTGTTGCAGGCTGCCGTCGGCGCGATGCTGCAACTCGATCATGCATTCGCCTATCAGGGCGATGCGTGGAGTGTTGGGGCCGAGGGTGTTGATGGTGTTCATTGTTGTGGGGTCTCTGGTGTTTCGGTGTTGTCTGGTCGGGCCTCATCGCGAGCAAGCTCGCTCCCACATTGGATCTTCGGTGTACACAAAACCCTGTGGGAGCGAGCTTGCTCCGGGCGGCGATCCGACGATGACCGCAACTCGGTCTCAAACTTTAGAAACAGGTTTCCATGGTCTCGATGACGTTCAGTTGCTCGTCCACCAGACAGCCGATACGCCACTTGTCGAACGTCAGGCACGGGTGCGATGTGCCGAACGAAATGATGTCGCCCACCCGCAGACCAACCCCTGGCGCCACGGTCATGAACGCATGCTGATCCATCACCGCGGTCACCTTGCACGCACTCACGTCATCGCCTTTGGCCGGCACCACACCCGCCTTGTACCGCAACAACGGCACCGGCAAGCCGGCGTCGTAGGCCACGTCGCGCTTGCCCAGGGCAATCACCGCAAACCCCGGCTCCGGCAATGACTGCACGTGCGCCCACACTTCCAGCGCCGGACGCAGGCCTTCGTGCAGATCGCTGCGACGGTCGAGTACGCAGCACTGCGCCTCCTTGTAGATGCCATGGTCGTGAGCCACGTAACTGCCAGGACGCAGCACGCTGAGGAAACGTCCACCGGCGTTCTGCGCTTCGAAGGATTCGGCAATCAGGTCATACCAGGCCGAGCCCGACGCGGTGATGATCGGCTTGGCAATGGCGAAGGCGCCGCTGTCCTGCAACTGCACCGCCAAGCGCACCAGTGACGCGGCGAAATCGCGGATACCGGTCACGGCGTGATCACCATGGATCACGCCTTCGTAGCCTTCGATCCCGGTCAGGGCCAGGGCCGGTTGCGCGGCGATGGCCTTGGCCAGATCGAGCACTTCCTGCTCGCTGCGGCAACCGCAACGACCTCCGACTACGCCGTATTCAATCATGACGTTCAGGCGCACGCCGCGGGAGGCGAAATAGGCGCCGAGGTCGGCGACGTTGTCCGGATGATCGACCATGCAATAGAAATCGAACGTCGGGTCGGCCAGCAGGTCGGCGATCAGCGCCATGTTCGGCATGCCGACCAACTGGTTGGCCATCAACACCCGGCGCACGCCATGGGCGTAGGCGGCACGGGTTTGCGTGGCGCTGGCCAGGGTGATGCCCCAGGCACCGGCGTCCAGTTGGCGACGGAACAGCGCCGGGGTCATGCTGGTCTTGCCGTGGGGCGCCAGTTCCGCACCGCTGTTGCTGACGAAGTCCTGCATCCAGCGAATGTTGTGTTCCAGCGCCTCGCGGTGCAGTACCAGCGCGGGCAGGCTGACGTCACGCACCAGGCTGGCGCCGATCGGGGCAGCGCCTTTGTCCACGTTGGCAGTATGGGGGGCAGAAGACATGGTCGAACTCCTAGTTCACGCGGCTGCAGGCAGCCGCTGTTATTCGTTGATGCGACGGGCCAGGCTGTTGGCGCTGTCGATCAGCACCCGGCGGTAGTCATTGTAGTTTTTCTTGGCATCGGCTCGTGGAGCGACGATGCACAGGGTCGCGATGGCCACGCCGCCAGGGTCTTTGACCGGGGCGGCGAAGCAATGAGTAAAGGTGTCGGCGACGCTATCGAAAGAAAAGAAACCATCGATCCCGGCCTGACGGATTTCCTTGAGAAACTGCTCCAGAGGCAAGCGTTCGCCGTCAGGCAGGATGAAGTCGTCGTGGTCGATCAGGTCGACGATTGCCTGGTCGCTCAGGTGCGCCAGCAACAGCCGCCCGGAGGCGGTCCAGGGGATGGGTGCGTTTTCGCCAATGTCCGAGGAAATGCGGAAATGCCGTTCCCCCTCCTTCATCAGCGCAACGGTGTATTTGCGCCCGTTGAGCAGACACATCTGCGCCGTTTCATGGGTCTGGCTGACGATTTCCTGCAGGGCGTGATCGGCCTCGCGGGTCAGGTCGAAATGGCGCAAGTGGGCCTGGCCGAGAAAGTACAACTGACGACCGAGGTAGACATGACCGTCCTTGCCCACCGGCTCCAGGATCCGCCGTTCCAGCAGCGAGGCCACCAGTTCGTAGACCGTGGATTTGGGGCTGCCGATGCCGTTGGCAATGTCGTTCGGGCGCAGGGGCTGGCCGATCTCCTTGAGGAAATCGAGGATATCGAATGCCCGGTCCAGACCGCGTGCCCGGCGCTTGATGGTGTCTTCGGTCATTTCAGTGGTCCCCATTCAAAGTCGCCCGTAGGAGCTGCCGCAGGCTGCGATCTTTTGATCTTGCCTTGGCAGCACCCATCAAAAAACGCCAGAAGATCGCAGCCTTCGGCAGCTCCTACAAGAGCAACCGCCGATCAAGCCTTTTTCTTGTAAGCAATACAGTCGATCTCCACCTTGCAGTCGACCATCATGTTCGCCTGCACACAGGCCCGCGCCGGGGCGTGTTCGGGTTTGAAGTACTCGGAGAAGACCTTGTTGAAACTCGTGAAATCCCGCGGATCCTCCAGCCACACGCCAGCACGCACCACGTCTTCCAGGCCGAAACCTGCCTCTTCGAGAATCGCGATCAGGTTTTTCATGGTCTGGTGGGTCTGCTCGACGATGCCACCGACAATGATCTCGCCGTCCACCGCCGGCACCTGCCCGGAAACGTGCAGCCAGCCATCGGCTTCAACGGCGCGGGCGAAAGGGCGAGGCTGACCGCCAGCGGCGGTGCTGCCGGTGCCGTAACGAGTAATGCTCATGGGTGTTTCTCCTGCTTTGAAAATGACGTTAAAAGCGAGTGCTTTTGAGAAATTCCGCCAGTCGTGGCGATTGCGGGCGCTCGAACAGGTCCTTGGGCGGCCCCTGCTCTTCGATACGCCCCTGATTCATGAAAACGATCTTGTCCGAAACCTCGAAGGCGAAGCGCATTTCGTGGGTCACCAGCAGCATGGTCATGCCGTCTTCGGCCAGGCCCTTGATCACGCTCAGCACTTCGCCGACCAGTTCCGGGTCCAGGGCCGAGGTCACTTCGTCGAACAACATCAGGCTCGGGTTCATGGCGATTGCGCGAGCAATCGCCACGCGCTGTTGCTGACCGCCAGACAACTGACCGGGGAAGTGATCACGACGTTCCAGCAGGCCAACACGCTCCAGCCATTTCTCGGCCAGGGCCACGGCCTCGTCCTTGTGCAGTTTCTTGACCTTGAGCAGACCCAGGGTGACGTTCTGCAATGCAGTCAGGTGCGGAAACAGGTTGAACTGCTGGAACGCCATGCCGGTCATGGCGCGATGGCGGGCAATGACTTTTTCCGGGTGGCGAATGCGTTTGCCGTTGACCTCGTCATAACCGATGGATTCACCGTCGAGCAGGATCTGCCCGCCCTGGAACTCTTCGAGCATGTTCACGCAGCGCAGCAGCGTGGTCTTGCCCGAGCCGCTGGAACCGATCAGCGTTACCACGTTGCCGCGCTGCATGCTCAGGTCGACGCCCTTGAGCACTTCAAGCTGGTCGTAACGCTTGTGCAGGCCGCGAATGTCCAGCAGGGATTGGCCGTTTTGTGCATTGGTTTGAGTCTGAGTCATGGCAAAGCCACCCGCTTTTCAATGTGCCGGCCGAGTAACTCGATGCCGTAGTTGATGACGAAGAACAGGAATCCGGCGAACAGGTAAAACTCCAGGGTCATGAAGGTCCGGGCGATGATCTGCTGGGTGCTGAGCAGCAACTCGGCAACGCCGATCACCGACAACAGGGTCGAGGCCTTGACGATCTCGGTCGACGAATTGACCCAGGTCGGCAGAATCTGCCGCAGCGCCTGGGGCAACAACACGTAACCGAGGGCCTGGTAGAACGTCAGGCCGATGGCCTTGCTCGCCTCCATCTGCCCAAGCGGCAAGGCCTGCAAGGCACCGCGCACGATCTCGGCGACATGGGAGCCGCAGAACAGCGTCAGCCCCAGCGCACCGGCCTGGAACGCGCTGATCTGCCAGCCCAGCGCCGGCGCCATGTAAAAGCACGCCAGCACCAGCACGAACACGGGCGTGCCGCGAATCACATCGACATAAAAACGAAACGGTGCGCGCATCCAGAATTTGCCGTAGGTCAGCACCAGCCCGGCGACGACGCCAACCAGTGTGCCGAGCAAAATCGCCAGCACCGACACCTGGACGCTGGTCAGGAAGCCTTGCCACAGCACTTCCCGCGCCACCCACAACTCATGCAACCAACTGGGGGATTCGTACATGGGGCCTCCTATCGGCGAATCGCCAGACGCTGTTCGAGGTAACGCAGCATCATGGCAATGAGGTAACAGGCCGCCACATAAAGCGCCGTGGTCACCAGCCAGGTTTCAATCACCCGGTAGCTCTCGACATTGATCTTGCGCGCGTAATAGGTCAGCTCAGGTACGGCAATCGCGGCCGCCAGCGAAGTGTCCTTGAACAGCGAAATGAAGTTGTTCGACAGGGCCGGCAACACATTGCGCAGCATCACCGGCACGGTGACGTAGGCCTTGACCTGCCACTCGCCCAGGCCAATGGCCAACCCTGCTTCTCGCAGACCCTTGGGAATGCTCAGCAAGCCGCCGCGAAACACTTCAGTCAGGTACGCCCCGGCATACAGCGACAGGGTGATGATGAACGAGGGGATCTTGTCCAGCCGGATCCCCAGGCTCGGCAACGCAAAGTAGATCAACAGGATCAACACCAGGATCGGCGTGTTACGAATCACCGTGACATACACCGACGCCAGCACCCGCAATGCGCGATGCCTGGACAGCAAGGCAAACGCCATCATCAGGCCGATCACGCAGCCGATGGCGATCGACACCAGCGCCAGTTCAAGGCCCATACCGAGCCCCGCCAGCAAGGTGTCGAAATCGCGCCAGACGGCGGCAAAGTTCAACTGATAGTTCATGGTCAGAAGTACCTTGAGCGGGGCGACTCAAATCGCCCCACTCTCACGGAATCATTTGAATTCGACGGGGAAGCCAATCGCCGGCGTTGGCAGATCCACACCGAACCACTGCTTGAACGACGCTGCGTAAGTCGGGAACTCAACGCCGGTCATGGCTTCATGCAGGGTGGTGTTGACGAAGTTCAGCCAGTCCTGGTCGCCGCGCTTGACCGCGCACGCATAGGTCTGCGGGCTCCAGGCGTAGGCCGGGCTGCGATAACGGCCAGGGTTCTGCACCATCAGGTACTTCACCGAAGACTGATCGGTGGCCGCTGCGTCGGCGCGGCCGGAGTTCACGGCCTGGTACATCAGGTCCACGCTGTCGTACTGATCGACCTTGGCCTTGGGTAGCGCCTGGTGCACCAGTTCTTCGGCATAGACGTTTTGCAGCACCGCCACGGTGAGACTGTCACCGGCGGCTTTCATGTCATCGATTTCCTTGTACTTGCTGTTCGCCGGCAGCAGCAGGCCGACACCTTCGCGGTAGTACGGCAGGGTGAACGCCACTTGCTGGGCACGGCTGGCCGTCACGGTGATGAACTGGCAGCTCATGTCGACCTTGTCGGTCAGCAGGTTGGGGATACGTGCGTCGGACGACTGCACCACGAACTCGACTTTGCTCGGATCGTTGAACAAGCCCTTGGCCACCATGCGCCCGATATCAATATCAAAGCCTTGCAACTTGCCATCCGCGCCCTGGAAGTGCCACGGCGCGTTGGTGCTGCCGGTGCCTACAATCAGTTTGCCGCGGGCCAGAACGCTATCGAGCTTGCTGTCTGCTGCCTGGGCCACGCCCATGGCAGCGGCAGAGGCTGCGAACAGAAAAACACATGCTGTGAACAAGGAAGGTCGGCGATGCATGGCAAGCACTCCAGGGTGATGTTTATTCCGCTATACCGGAACTATGTATGTAACAACGGAATAGACAGCAGAAAGTGTGCCACCGGATGTGGAGGAAATGTGAGCGAAATTGAAATTTGTTTTGAATCAGGGGGATGCATGCAAACAGGAAAAATCGTTACCAAACGCACGGCCTCCTGACCGCTACCGTTGGCTACAAAGGGCGGGTATCTGGTTCACAACCGGGCGCAGATGAACCCATTCGAAGCAAGAACTGCGAGCCAGTGCAGTTCATTGGACAACGCCCCATCCGACTGCTTTATTCTATGTCCGAGAAATAGCCGGTTTTAGCAGCCGCGACGTATCCGGCGCGTGCGGTCCCAGGAGGGTTGATGTCATTTAAAGTCATGATGGTTTTCGGTACGCGTCCGGAGGCCATCAAGATGGCGCCCTTGGCGCGGGTCCTGCGTAATTGGCCAGGTATCACCCTGAACATCTGCTCCACTGGCCAGCACCGGGAAATGCTCAAGCAGGTCCTCGACTCGTTCGAACTGACGGTCGATGAAGACTTGCAGGTGATGACCCAGGGCCAGACGCTCAACGGCCTCTCCGAACAATTGCTGGGGCAGCTCGACAAAGCCTACGAGCGGGTGCAACCGGATATCGTGCTGGTGCACGGCGACACCACCACCAGCTTCATTGCCGCCCTCGCCGCCTTCAATCGCCAGTTGCCCATCGGCCACGTCGAGGCGGGTTTGCGTACCGGGAACTTGCGCGCACCCTGGCCGGAGGAAGCCAACCGGCACCTGACCGGGGTCATCGCCGACCTGCATTTCGCGCCGACCGCCAATAACGAAGACAACCTGCTGCGCGAAGGTGTGTCCAAGGCCAACATTGAGGTCACCGGTAATACGGTGATTGATGCGTTGGTATGGATGCGCAATCACCAACAGGAAACCCACTGGCACCCGGCCGCCGACTCGCCGCTGGCCATGCTCGACGACAACAGGCGCATGGTGCTGATCACCGGGCATCGCCGGGAGAACTTCGGCGGCGGCTTTCGCAACATCTGCCTGGCCCTGGCTACCCTCGCCGAACGTTATCCCGATGTGCAATTCGTCTACCCGGTGCACCTCA
The DNA here is from genome assembly GCF_056402055.1 of Pseudomonas sp. P4_C4. Taxonomy (NCBI): domain Bacteria; kingdom Pseudomonadati; phylum Pseudomonadota; class Gammaproteobacteria; order Pseudomonadales; family Pseudomonadaceae; genus Pseudomonas; species Pseudomonas sp. P4_C4. The sequence goes on from NZ_JBFUID010000046.1 coordinate 25,560, forward strand.
ATCCGCAGGTGCAAAAGGTGGTCTACAGCGTTCTCTCGGACAAACCCAATATCTATCTGGTAGCGCCGCAGGATTACCAGCATTTCGTCTGGCTGATGGGCCGCGCGCATTTCATTCTCACCGATTCCGGTGGCATCCAGGAGGAAGCCCCCGCCATTGGCAAACCGTTGTTGGTGCTGCGTGATGTCACGGAGCGGCCATTGGCGCTCGAAGGCGGAACGGTGGTGCTGGTGGGCACCGACACCGATCGTATCGTCAAGGAATCGAGCCTGTTGTTCGATGATGACGCCACCTTCCAGCGCATGAGCCGGGCCCATAGTCCTTATGGCGACGGACACGCCAGCGAACGCATCGCCAATCGCCTCGGCATCTGGTTGAAACACCGGGCGGCGGGTAGAGCCGTATGAGCCTGGCTTTTGTCGACTTCTTTGCCTATGCGTTGTTCGCACTCAAATACCTCGCGATTACCCTGGCCCTGCTGATGTTCATACTCGGGCTCGATGACCTGTTCATCGACCTGGTGTACTGGACCCGCAAACTGATCCGGCGCTGGCGGATCTATGAAAAATTCAAGCGCGCCGATGAGCAACGGCTGTACTCCATCGGCGAAAAACCCCTGGCGATCATGGTGCCGGCGTGGAACGAGGTCGGCGTGGTCGGCGAAATGGCGCGCCTGGCCGCCTCGACCATCGACTACGAGAACTATCAGATTTTCGTCGGCACCTACCCCAACGACGCCGAGACCCAGGCCGACGTCGATGCGGTGTGCCTGCACTATCCCAACGTGCACAAAGTGGTGTGCGCGCGCCCCGGCCCCACCAGCAAGGCCGACTGCCTGAACAATGTGATCGACGCGATCCTGCGGTTTGAAAACGATGCAAAAATCCAGTTCGCCGGCTTCATCCTGCACGATGCCGAGGACGTGATTTCGCCCATGGAGTTGCGCCTGTTCAACTACCTGCTGCCGGCCAAGGACCTGATCCAGATTCCGGTCTACCCCTACGCACCGGAATGGAAAGGCTTCACCGCCGGGCACTATGTCGACGAGTTCGCCGAGAACCATGGCAAGGATGTCATCGTGCGCGAGGCGTTGACCGGGCAAGTGCCCAGCGCCGGGGTCGGCACTTGCTTCAGCCGCAAGGCCATCAGTGCCCTGCTCGAGGACGGTGATGGCATTGCGTTCGACGTGCAGAGCCTCACCGAGGACTACGACATCGGTTTTCGCCTCAAGCAAAAAGGCATGAAGTGCATCTTCGCCCGCTACTCGGTGACCGACCCGAAACTGGCGCTTGAACAGCCTTGGGTGTTCGGGATGGACCGTGCGTTTTCCCAGGTGATCTGCGTGCGCGAGCACTTCCCCAGGGATTTGCGGCACGCGATCCGCCAGAAGTCACGATGGATCGTCGGCATAGTGTTCCAGGGCACCAAGAATCTGGGCTGGAGCTCCAAGGGCCTGCTCAATTATTTTCTGTGGCGCGACCGCCGTGGCCTGATTGCGTACCTGTTGAGCTTCCTGGTGAACATTCTGCTTCTGGTGTTGCTGGCGATGTGGCTGGTCACCGTGATCACGCCGAATGCCTGGCGGTACCCGTCGTTCCTCTCCGACAGCACGTTGTTGGCGACCCTGCTGTGGCTCAACGGCTTCATGCTGCTCAATCGGCTGTTTCAGCGCGGTTGGTTTGTCACCCGTTATTACGGTCTGGGCGAAGGGCTGCTGTCAGCCCCCCGAATGATGTGGAGCAATTTCGTCAATTTCTTCGCCAACCTTCGGGCGCTACGCCAGGTGATGCAAATGGGCGATTCACGTCGCGTCGCCTGGGACAAGACCACTCATGAATTTCCGGCCCTGGCCGAGGCCCAGCGCACACCGCTGGGCCATCGACTGGTGGAAAAAGGCCTGCTCACTGAAGATCAACTCGAGGCAGCGATCACCAACCCGGTACGCCGGCGCCTGGGTCAAGAACTGCTGCTGCGCGGACACATCGACACTACGCAACTGGTGCAGACCCTGGCCGAACAGCTGGACCTGGAATGGGCGCCACTCAATCCGTTCAAACTCGACAAGCGCCTGATCGATGCGGTGCCGCGCAAAATCGCCACACACTATGGCGTGCTGCCGGTCGCCGAGGAAAACGGAACCTTGGTGCTGGCTTCCGAAGGTCCGGTGAGCCAGGTGTCTATGGGAGCCATCAGCCGTCAACTGAAACGCCCGGTGCGTTGCCGCCTTGCACCACAAGGTCGGGTTACACTGGGAATCCGCTACTGGTACGCCAGCCCTCGTCAAAGCGAGGAAGTACATCAGATGCTTGAGGTGCTTGAGCAACATCAGGACGACGAAGACCTGATCGAGCGCGTCAGCCATCACCAGGTGTTGCTGGGCAATCTGTTGCAAGTACGCGGCATGGTGCCGCCAACCCTGTTCAATCAGGCGCTGATCGATTTCGATGCGGAAAAAATGTCTCTAGGTGAACACTTGATTGAACGCGGCATGATCACCCAGGAAATCCTCGAACAGGCCCTGTCCGATCAGACGAGCGAGCAGCACGCTGCCTACTGCATCGCCCGGGAGGTCGTATGAAGCCCGTCCATCGTCAAACCTTGATGGCCGGTAGCCTGTTGCTCTGCCTGAACACGACAGCGTGGGTGCAAGCCGAACCGTTGACCGATTTCGATCAGTTCCGCAGTTACCCCTATATGGACCGAAGTTACCGCGAAGCGAAAAACGGCAACTGGAAGGAAGTCGAACGGCTGATGCGCCACTTGCTGAGCAAAGTGCCAGAAAACGATGAAGCGCGGGCGTTACTGGTGCAATCGCTGGTCAAGCAGCAACGCTACGAAGACGCCGTGCAAGCGCTACCGGATACTCCGGCCAACAGCGACACTCTGCTCAACTTGCGCCTGGCCTGGATCGAACAGGACCCACCGGACAGAAAACAGGTGGAGCAGTGGATAGGCTCCAGCAATCTGGACCAGCGCGTGCGCCTGTGGCAGGCCTACAGCGCGAGCCTGGCCAAGCGCGGCAGTGCAGCCTCGGCCCATGACTGGCTGGCGCAACTGCCGCCCAAGGGTGATGAGCGAGCGCTGCAACTGGCCCGGGCCAATTGGTCCGAGCAATTGCGCGATTGGGATGGCACCGTCAAGGAACTGGCGCCTCTGGCCGCGAACCAACAACTCGATGCCCAAGGCTGGCAACGCCTGGCCAACGCCTACGTGCAACGCCTTGACGAGCAACCCTTGCAGCAATTGCTGCAAACAGCGCCAAGCCCGGAAGCCGCGCGCAAGACTCGACTGGCCATGGTCGACCGGGCGATCGCCATGGGCCACGTCCAGCAGGCAGAGCGCTGGATGCAATCGCTGCCGCCTGCCGATCTTGCCGATCCGGCGCAGCGCCAGCGCCTGTGGGAACTGGCGCGGCAAACCGGCGACAGTGCCACGGTGCAACGCTTGAGTGGTGAGTTGCAGCGGCCCTGCCTGGAAACCGCCGACTGGCTGTCGCGGCATGATCCGCAAGCTGCGCTGACTCAGTTGAAAAGTTGCCAACCCGAAGAAAATCCGCAGGCCTGGCTGATCCTCGCCCAGCGTCTGCAAGCCACCGAACTGCTGCAAACAACACGCCTGCCGGAACCCTGGGACTCGCGACGCCGCGAACGCCTGCTGGATGTCTGGCAGGATGAGGGCCGCAGCGACAAAGTCATGGCCTACCTCGCCAGCCAACCGCAGACCGCCGACGTGGTCAAACGCCGCGCCGAACTGCTCCAGGCATCGGGTCGCAACAGCGAAGCGGCGGTCTTCTGGGAGCGGTATTACCAGCAGACCGGCAATCTCGATTCGCTGAATCAGGCTACCTACCTGGCGCTGAATGCCGGCCAACGGGAACATGCGCAACAGCTGCTCGAGAACGCCTACGACCGCCACGGCGGCAATCTGCCGACGCCCTTGCTACAACGGTTGGCAGGGTTGTATGCCGCGTCGACACCGACCGCGGCACAACAGCAACGCATCGTTTCGCTGCTCAACCGCGTCGACCCCGCCACTCGAGGGCAACTGCTGGCGCAATTGGCGGAAAACGGCCAGTGCAGCGCGGTTCAACAGGTCATTGGCGATCACCCGCAAGCCGCAGGCGATTACCGCGCCCTCGGCCGCTGCGCAATGCCTGAGCGCCCCGGCGAAGCAGTGGTGTATTACCAGACCGCCGAAAAAATGGGTAACCGAAACAGTCGCTTGCCACTGGCTTACGCCCTGGAAGCTGCCGGAGATTCGGCGGGTGCCCTGGCCATCTGGCGCAGCATTCCGGACGCCGAACTCAGCGACAATGCCCGTCTCACTGCCAGCCGTGGTGCCCTGAATATCGGCGACACGCAAACGGCCGAACACTACTGGCAACAAAGCCGCACCCGTGGCGCCAATGATTGGGCATTGGGCGCGGCGATTGCCGATGCCCGGGGCGATCACACGCTCGCGCTGCAGCGCCAGCGTTCCGCCCTGCAACTTGCACCGGATGCCGAGCACTTCTACGCCGCCTCCGTCACCGCGCAAAAGGCCGGCGACCTGCCACAAAGTACCGAGTGGCTGGCCGAGGCCATGCGCCGGGATCCGGCCAATCCCCGTTATCGCGCCGACTACGGCGTGCGCCTGGCCGGTGCCGAGACCAAGGCAGAACGCGCCCGCGCCATCCCGTATCTGCAACGCGCCACCCAGGACTTCCCGGAAGACTATCGCCTCGGCGAAACCCTGGCCTGGCGTTATGACGAGGTCGAAGACAGCGCCTCGGCGCGCAAGGAACTGCGCCGGGTGATCGACCTGGAACAGAACCCGGTGACCGCCGATGACGAGGAAGGCAGCATGCAAGCGCGTCGCTATCGCCAGCGTCGCGCCCACGAAAGCCTGTCCCGTCGCGACTCAGTCACCATCGCCAGCACATGGTCGCCGGCCGGGATATCGACCAACGACTTCGTACGCCCTGACCAGAGCACCGGCACGCAGCGACGCTCCAGCTCGCAGAACGTACAACTGGCCATGTGGGACCACGCATTGGGCGATGAACCCAGCCGCGCCGGCAGCACGCTGTCGGTCTATGGCCGCGTGCTGCTTGGCGGCGTGGGCCGTTCGAGCTATGCCGAATCCCTCGGCACCGGCGTCGGCCTGCGCTACAAGCCCTGGGGCACCGCCAACATCAACTTCTATGGCGAGCTCTACAAACAAAGCCAGTTCGATGACCAGGACAACCATGGCCTGAGCCTCGGCCAGATGCTGGTACCCGAAAAGCTGTCCGATCAGGTGGACGATCAACGTGACGATGGACACACCACCACTGACTACCTGTTGCGCGCCACGGCGTCGTTCCTTGATCAGGGTCGATTCCGCAACGATTGGCGAGTCGATGAAAGCGACTGGGAGGAGCGCTTCCTCTACCTTGACGCGGCGTGGTGGACCAAGGCCGGCGACCATCAATGGCTGTCGCGCTTCCAGCAAGGGCACACCTGGAAGCTGCCGTTCAACGGCGCGCAAACGATCATGCCGTACGGTTTCCTCGAGTTCGCCAGCCAGGACCCGAGCAACGACTGGCGCCAGGATCTGCGCACCGGTCTGGGCCTGCGTTGGCAATGGTGGTTCAACGATGACATTTACAACGCCTATCGCGCACACCTGACTGTACGCACCGAGTATCAACAAGCGTTGGGCGGCAATCTGTATGACGGCGGCAACGGCGTGCTACTGGGCGTGGAGTTGAATTTCTGATGAGGCGACTACTTCTGGTTTTGTGCCTGTTGCTGGGTGGTGTGGCGAGCCATGCCGACGAGCGGATTTTCTACCAGCCGCTCAATGCCGATGCCAACCTGAGCCAGGCGCAATGGCAGCGAATCTGGCAGGACACCGCCCGACAAGGCGCGCACACGGTGATCGTGCAGTGGACGGCCTACGGAGATTCGGACTTCGGCGGCGCCAACGGCTGGCTCGCCGGCAGCCTGAAACTGGCCCAGGCCCAAGGCTTGAAACTGGTGCTGGGGCTACGCATGGACCCGGCCTATTACCAACGCATCGATGAACTGGACAGTGCCGGACTGGCGACGTACTGGCAGGCGCAACTTGGGCAGTCGCTGACCCAGCAGCAGAAGCTGCGCAAAGACTGGAAACTCCCGGTCAGCGGCTGGTATTTGCCCATGGAACTGGATGACCTGCACTTCCTGCCGCTCAATCGCCGGCAAACCCTGCAACGCCAGCTCAAGGACTTTTCCGGCAAACTCGACGCACCGCTGCACATCAGCGTGTTCAGCGTCGGCAAGCTCGCGCCACAGGTGAATGGCCAGTGGCTGGGTGAATTGGCGAACACCGGGATTCAGGTGTGGTGGCAAGACGGTGCAGGCACAGAGCGCTTGCCACTGTTGGTTCGCAACGGCTACGCCAATGCACTGCCCTGCTCCATTGGTATCGTCAGGGAAGCGTTCCGGCAAGTCAGCGCTGCCGGGCAACCCTTCCGCGCCGAACCGATGCCCCCGCAATCAACCTCGCCGCGCTGCCACCCGACGTCGGTTTTCTCCCTGCGCTACCGACCGTGGGGTAAAGCGATTCTCGACAACCAGCACAACAACAAGGTCGGCGATGTACAAAACCAATGAAGATGAAGTGCTGAAAAAATTGGCGCCGGATGGGCTTAAAGCATGAATTTGATCGGCTACACACATTTTGCATATTGATCTAGATCGCCAGTATTGCGGTCTGGATTGCTCCCGTGTCCCGACCTGACCTGGTGCTTGAATGACGTCATAACCCGTTCGGCATTTTCATCGCAGGTCATGCCTTCGGCGCGGATGCCGGTGATGGTGACGGGCGGGATCCGGCGTTTGGCAATCGTCGAACAGGTCCTCGAAGCGGCATCGCCATGACCGGAATCGGCACCGCACTGGCCGTGGAGCCGCACTTGGTCAAGCATTGGCGCGAAGGCCAGAACAGCCATCCGCAACTGCCGCCGATCCGCTGGAAGCGCAAGCCCCTGGCGGCGCTGGCGAACATGGCGGTGGTCAAGTTCCAGCTGCATCGCTTGAGTCGTGGGCGCAAAACCCGACCCAAGGTTTCGGCGTTGTTGGCGTTGATTCTGGATCAGTTGTACATCGCCAGGCGGACCCGGCAGTATCGGCAGGCCATGAACGCGGACTGATGGATCGCTATTGGCCGGTAAACCGCAGTCGCGACAACATCCGTAGATCCCCCGCGCGGTAATAGTGATCAGTCCAGCTGTTATCCGTCGCCAACGGCTGGACCTGCTTGAGCGCAAGTTTTTTCGCGAAATAGCGAAAGCGGTAATGCTCGTAGAACCGCAGCAACTCCAGGCCATAACGGTCTGCCAGATCGGTATCGCCGCGAATGATCAGATAGTTTTCGTCATTGCCGTTGCTGGCTGCGTCGCTGAGGTTGTGGCTACCGCTTATGATCGTCGGCGCATCACTGGTGAAGTCAGTGACGATGGCTTTGGTGTGCACCAGGATATTGCCCTTCTGACCCTCCCTGCTTTCCTTGAGCCAGCCTTCCAGCCCTTTGTCGAGCAGGGCAACGGTGGTGAATTCAGCGGTGCGGTCGGCGTGAAACCCGGTGATTTCGCTGGCGGTGTTTTGCAGGCCATAGCGCAGGATGTCGTCATGGGGCAAGCCGAGCAAGGCGTTGAGGATGGCGTCGGGCAAGGCGAACGCAGTGACGAACAGCACGTCCTTTTTCGCGGCATTGATGATCGAGACGAACTCATCCAGGTCACCCCCGCCCGAGCGCGGCGAGAACCCGGCGAAAAGTGCCTGCGTCGGATCCATCGGGTTGTGCTGCGTGATCCATTGCCGCGTGGCGCCGACATCTGCCGGCGTGCTCCAGACCTGCTCGAAGGTTTGCAGATAACGGGTACTGAGCCGCGTATCGTCCAGCACATGCACCACGTTGGCCTGACGGTAAACGCCGTTGGGGGTGAAGTTGGTACTGCCGCAGAGTACCGCTTCGGGCTGATACTGCCCCGCTGCGTCGAGCCGACTCAAGACCATGAACTTGTTGTGAAAGATATTGTGGGTGACCCGCCCGCGTTTGTTCGCCTGGGGGATATTTTTCAGGCTGACCTCGTTCAAGACGGTAGTGTCGTCGCCCGGTTGCGCGTGATAAAGGACGCGAACTTTCACGCCGCGTTCCAGCGCAGCCTCCACTGCGTCGACTATCACCTGTAACTGGTACTCATAGATGGCGATATCCAGCGCCCACTGGCCATCGACAGCACGCGCGATAAACCCCAACAAGCGCCCGAGCAAACCGTTCTCCAACCATCTACGCGGGGCATCGGGCCAGGCTTCGATGGGCAGCTTGTTCTTTTTGCCAATGAGTGCATCGAGATCGGGAAACTTGCGCTCGAACGCCTGACTGGCGGCTACTGCGCGGTTGAAATTGACACTTTGGTTGCCGGGATGGCCATCGTCGGAGGTGACCGTTACCTCCAGGCACTCACCCAGTTGTGGCGCATTGTGGCTGCCGTAGACCAGGTAGACCCGATAATGGATCGTCATCCCCGGATTGACCGCGTAATCGGCCCAGCGGAATTTCTGTAACGGTGCGATATCACTGGGCGTGGCGTGCAACTGGGGGAAGGTATGGTCCTTGTCCGGGAACGTCAGGCTATTGAACAGAAACATCCAGGGTTTGCTGCCCTGCTGTTTTTCAATGGCAAAACCCAACAGGCCAATGCGACGGGATTCGGCCAGGTCCATGGCCAACAGCACGCCATTGGTGCCGGCGTAAGCCTTGACGCGAAAATCGCCCTGTTCATTGACGGCCAGGATACGCATGGTTCACTCCTGTGATGGATTTGCCCGGTGAGCATAGATCGTCGATGAATTTTTACCCTGACGACCCGAAACCGGATTGATGCCGTCGCGAGCAAGTCGGATCGCCGCACCGCCGCTCCCACACCGGATCTTTGCCAGATCTGATGTGGGAGCAACTTTGCTCGCGAAGAGGCCAGCACAGACAGCGCAATGTTCAGCCTGGAGGCAGATCGTCCATATGTCGATAATCCGATTGCAGCTGCGCAGCCAATACTTTGCTGCGCCCAAGACGAATCGGCCCGCGTTCGATGTCGATCACCAGCCCTGGGCATTCGATTGCCGGCAGCATGGACCAGTCCTTCAGCCGCCCATCGGTCACCAATAAAAGTCTTTGCTGTTCCGCCGGAAAGCGTTTTTGCCGCGCGGTCAGCCAGTGCCTCGCCTCACCCAGCGCCGCCAGCAACGGCGTTCCGCCGCCTGCGCCGAGCCCATCGAGCCAATGGCGCAAACCGTTGGAAGCCTTCAACCCTTGCACCTGCCACTTGGGCACCGAGCCGCTGGCGGTCAGCAACGCCAGGCGCGCACGTTGGCGGTAGGCATCATCGAACAGCTGCGCCAGCAAGCCTTTGGCATCACTCAACGCCTGATGACGGCGGGTCGAAGCCGACGCATCGACAATCACCAGCCACAATTCTTGGGGCGAACGGGTGCGCAGTTGATACAACAGATCAGCACGCTGACGGGGCCGACCATTAAGCAAGGTGCCGGGCCAGTTGACCGAACCGCTACGTGCTGCATGACGCTTGCCTTGTTTGCCGTGGTCCAGCCGCCCGGCCCGGGGTCTGGCATTCGCCCCCGCGTCGCAGCGAGGGCGAATGCCTAGGGCTTTTTTGGCCAGCTCGGCACTTCACGTCGTGCGCCGACCGCGAGCGCCTGGGCAGGCAACTCGCCCCACTGGCCCTGCCCTTCGCTTGGGTTGGCGTGCTGCGGCGCCGATTGTTGCGTCGCCTGGGATGGCTGAGGCGCCGGAGCTGAATGCTCGCGACGACGATGGCGCAAGGCGAACTCGGCGACTGCGTCGATATCTTCCTCGGCGATGGCGTTCGCCCCGCGCCAGGCGGCATGAGCCCGTGCGGCACGCAGCCAGACCAGATCGGCGCGCAATCCATCGACCCCGGCAGCAAAGCAACGCTCGGTAATCTGTGCCAGCGCCTGGTCGTCGAGGGGAATGCTAGCCAGTGCATTGCGTGCGTTCCGGCAACGCTCGCGCAGAGACGCCTGCGCCGATTCCCATTCGGCGCAGAAACCTTGCGGATCACTGTCGAAATCCAGGCGACGGCGGATGATCTGCCCGCGCTCGGTCGGCGCAGTGTGACCACCGAGGGCGACATTCAAGCCGAAACGGTCAAGCAGTTGCGGACGCAGTTCACCCTCTTCCGGGTTCATGGTGCCAATCAGCACGAACTTCGCCGAGTGCCGATGGGAAATGCCGTCACGCTCCACCAGATTGGTGCCGCTGGCGGCCACATCGAGCAGCAGGTCAACGAGGTGATCGGGCAACAGATTGACCTCGTCGACATAGAGCACGCCACCGTCAGCCTTGGCCAGTACGCCGGGGGAAAACTGTGCGCGCCCCTCGCCCAGCGCCGCATCGAGATCGAGGGTGCCGACCAGGCGTTCCTCGGTGGCGCCCAATGGCAAGGTGACGAACTGACCGCTGGCCAGCAGGTCCGCCAGACCCCGGGCCAGGGTCGACTTGGCCATGCCCCGCGGGCCTTCGATCAGCACACCACCGATTTTCGGGTCGATGGCGGTCAGGTACAGGGCCAGCTTCAATTCGTCGGCGCCGACCACGGCGGAGAGCGGGAAATGCGGGGTGTCGGTCATTGTTTTATCTCAGTCATGGTCGGGGGTAGAAACACCAATACCTGTGGGAGCGAGCTTGCTCGCGATGGCATTTGTTCAGTCGAAAAAGATGTTGCCTGATAGACCGCTATCGTCGGAACGCCGCCCGGAGCAAGCTCGCTCCCACAGGTTTAAGCGCATCAGCTGTCTTCTTCTATATCCAGCAACAGACTCTCCAGTGCCTCGCGGTACTCGCCCGGCTCCTTCCACAGCCCGCGCTGTTGCGCCTCGAGCATGCGCTCGGTCATGTCGCGCAAGGCGTGGGGATTGTGTTCGCGGACAAAATCCCGGGTGTCCGGATCGAGCAAATAGGCATCGGCCAGCAACGCGTACTGGTGATCGTCGATCAACTGCGTGGTGGCATCGAAGGCGAACAGGTTGTCGACTGTCGCGGCCATTTCGAACGCACCTTTGTAGCCGTGACGCTTAACGCCTTCGAGCCACTTCGGATTGGCCGCACGGGAACGGATCACCCGGTTCAGCTCTTCCTTCAAGGTGCGAATCTTCGGCAGGTCCGGCTGGCTGTGGTCGCCATGATAGCTGGCTGCGGCCTCGCCCTTCAGGCTTTCCACCGCCGCGAGCATACCGCCCTGGAACTGGTAGTAATCGTTGGAGTCGAGCAAGTCGTGCTCGCGGTTATCCTGGTTTTGCAGCACCGCCTGTACCTGGCTCAAGCGCTGGCTGAACTGTTCGCGGGCGGCGGTGCCCTCGTCGGAACCGCCGTAAGCGTAGCCGCCCCAGTTGAGGTAAACCTCGGCCAGGTCCTCGCGGGTTTGCCACAGACGACCGTCGATGGCGCCCTGCACACCCGCGCCGTAGGCACCGGGTTTGGCCCCGAAAATCCGCCAGCCGGCCTGACGTCGCGCAGCGTCTTCATCGAGCCCCGATTGCAGCAAGGCTACACGCTCGGCGCGTACCTTGGCCGCCAACGGATTGAGGTCGTCCGGCTCATCGAGGTCAGCGACCGCTTGCACCGCCGCGTCGAACAAGCGAATCAGATTGGCAAAGGCATCACGGAAGAAACCGGACACACGCAAGGTCACGTCCACCCTCGGACGATCGAGCAAACTCAGCGGCAGAATCTCGAAATCATCGACCCGCTGGCTGCCGGTCGCCCAGACTGGACGCACGCCCATCAGCGCCATGGCCTGGGCGATGTCATCGCCGCCGGTGCGCATGGTCGCGGTGCCCCACACCGACAGACCGAGCTGGCGCAAATGATCGCCGTGGTCTTGCAGGTGGCGCTCGAGAATCAGGTTGGCCGACTGGAACCCGATGCGCCACGCCGTGGTGGTCGGCAGGTTGCGCACGTCCACCGAATAGAAGTTGCGCCCGGTGGGCAGTACGTCCAGGCGACCACGACTCGGCGCGCCGCTGGGACCGGCCGGGACGAAGCGACCGCTCAGGGCATCGAGCAAGCCGCGCATTTCTGCGGGGCCGCAGGCGTCCAGACGCGGGGCAATGACGTCACGCAAACCATCGATAATGGCTTGTACCTCAATCCAGTCCGCGCCCCCCTGTAGGAGCGAGCCTGCTCGCGATGGAGTGACAGCCACATTGATGCCAACTGACACTCCATCGCGAGCAGGCTCGCTCCCACAATGGTCAGCCAAAGCATCCGAGATCAGTTGGGTGGCGAACAGCTCGAGGCGTTCGCGGGTATCGCCCGCCGTACGCCAGGTCTCGTCGCTGATCAGCAAAAGCGGCTCGGGACGCGGTCCGGTCCACGGCTCGGCCAAGGCGCAATCGAGCGGATCGAACCCTAGTCCGAAGGCCTTGGCCAGTGCCCGCAGCAGACTCGACTGCGCACCGCGGCCATCGCCCCGTGGAATGCGCAACAACGCCAGCAAGGTATCGATACGCAAACGCCCGGTGGGCGATTCGCCGAACACATGCAGGCCATCGCGGATCTGCGACTCTTTCAAGTCGCACAGATAAGTGTCGAGTCGCGGCAACCAGATCGCTGCATCGGCATCGCTGTCGAGCTGCTCGTCCAGCTGCAGTTCACGGTCGATGTGGGTGTCGCGCACCAGTTGCAGGATGTCGCGCTGCAACTCGCGGGCGCGGCGCGGATCGAGCAACTGCGCTTCGTAATACTCGTCGGCCAACAGTTCGAGGTTACGCAGTGGGCCGTAGGTTTCGGCGCGGGTCAGCGGTGGCATCAAGTGATCGATGATCACCGCCTGGGTGCGCCGCTTGGCCTGGGCGCCCTCGCCCGGGTCATTGACGATGAACGGATAGATGTTCGGCAGCGGCCCGAGCAGTGCATCCGGCCAGCAATTTTCCGAGAGCCCCACGCCTTTGCCTGGCAGCCATTCGAGGTTGCCGTGCTTGCCGACGTGGATCACGCCGTGGGCGCCGTAGGTGTTGCGCAGCCAGAAGTAAAACGCCAGGTAACCGTGGGGCGGGACCAGGTCCGGGTCGTGATACACCGCGCTCGGGTCGACCTGATAACCCCGCGCCGGTTGAATGCCGACGAAGGTCAGGCCCAAGCGCAGGCCGGCGATCATCATCCGTCCGCTGCGGCACATCGGGTCGCTCTCCGGCGCGCCCCAACGTTCGAGCACCGCCGCGCGGTTGGCTTCGGGCAGTGCATTGAACATCGCCAGATAATCATCCATGCCCAGGCTTTGCTGGCACGGACGCAGGTCGAGGGTCTCGAGATCGTTGCTGACGCCACCCAGCAACTGCTGGATCAGCGCGGTGCCGCTGTCCGGCAACTCAACCGGTAATGGATAACCTTCGGCATGCAGCGCCCGCAGGATATTCAGCGCGGCGGCCGGGGTGTCGAGGCCGACGCCATTACCGATGCGACCGTCGCGGGTCGGGTAATTGGCAAGAATCAGGGCAATGCGTTTTTCTGCATTTGGCACCCGCGCCAGATCGACCCAGCGCCGCGCCAGTTCGGCAACGAAATCCATGCGTTCCGGTTGTGGCCGATAGCAGACCACATCCGACTGACTGCGCTCACTGCGCCACGCCAGGTCCTTGAAGCTGATCGGACGGCTGATGATACGCCCGTCCAGTTCCGGCAAGGCGATGTGCATCGCCAGGTCGCGAGGGCCAAGCCCTTGTTCACTGGCACGCCAACCCGGCTCGTTGTCCTGGGCGCAAATCGCCTGGATCACCGGAATATCGCGACGGAACGGCCGCAGGTGCGGCGCTTCGGGACTGGACTGGGCGAAACCGGTGGTGTTCAGGATCACCGAGACGCTGGCCTCGTCCAGCCAGTCCTCGACCATGGAAAGGCAAGCTGGCTCTTTAAGACTGGCCAGCGCAATCGGCAATGGATTCAACCCCGCCGCCTGTAAACGCTGGCAAAAAACATCAATGAAAGCGGTGTTCGCCGCCTGCAAATGCGAGCGGTAAAACAGCACCGCCGCCACCGGTTGATCGGCGTGCCAGTCGGCTTGCCAGTCGCTCAGTGCGGCAGAATGTTGGTGCGGATGGTAAATCGCCGTGCGCGGCAGGGTTTGCGGCTCGCCCCAGGTGTAATCACGCGCCAGCCAGCGGTTGGCCAGACAGCGGAAGAAATCCAGGGCGTTACCCATGCCACCCTGACGCAGAAACTGCCAGAGCCGGTCGCGATCCTCGGCACCGACGGTGCTCAGGTCACTGAGCTCCGGGTCCGGACGATCATCGCCCGGCACCAGAATCACCTGCACGCCGCGCTGCGACAGTTCGACCAGGCGCTCGATGCCGTAACGCCAATAGGCGATGCCGCCGTGCAGTGAAATCAGGATCACCCTGGCGTGACGCAGCACTTCATCGACGTACAAATCGACCGAGGCATGGTTCTGCACCAGCATCGGGTTGGCCAGGCGCACGCTCGGGTAATCTTCGGGCAATTGCTGCGCCGCTTCGGCGAGCAGCGCCAGGCTGGAATCGCCGCTACACAGGACCACCAGCTCGGCAGGGGTTTGTCCAAGGTCGGCAATGTTGTCATCCGACACGAAACCGCCGGGTTGGGTCCTGAGCAGGTGCATGGCTTACACGCTGAGCGCGGCGCGCAATTGCGCTTCGAGCACGGCGGCGTCCAGTTCCTGGCCGATCAGCACCAGGCGGGTTACGCGTGCTTCTTCGGCGCCCCACTGGCGGTCGAAGTGCTTGTCGAAACGCGTGCCCACGCCCTGGATCAGCAGGCGCATCGGTTTGTTCGGGATCGCCGCAAAACCCTTGACCCGCAGGATGCCGTGCTGGACCACCAATTGGGTCAGCGCATCCAGCAGCAAGCTTTCGTCGGCTTGCGGCAGCTCGATGGAGATCGAATCGAAGGCGTCGTGATCGTGGTCGTCATGATCATCGTCACCATCGTGATGATGGTCGTGGTGGCTGTGACGACTGTCGATGTGTTCTTCGGAGCCGGCACCCAGGCCGATCAGCACGTCCAGTGGCAGGCGACCGCTGCTGGCTTCAATGATTTTCACCGCTGGCGGCAATTCCTCGGCGACTTCCAGGCGCACGCGGGCCAGGTCCGCCGGGTTGATCAGGTCGGCTTTGTTGAGAATCACCAGATCGGCGCTGGCCAGTTGGTCGGCGAACAGTTCGTGCAGCGGCGATTCGTGGTCCAGGTTCGGGTCGAGTTTGCGCTGGGCGTCGACCTGATCCGGGAAGGCGGCGAAGGTGCCGGCGGCCACGGCCGGGCTGTCGACCACGGTGATTACCGCATCCACCGTGCAGGCGCTGCGGATTTCCGGCCACTGGAAGGCTTGCACCAGCGGCTTGGGCAGGGCCAGGCCGGACGTTTCAATGAGGATATGGTCGAGATCGCCGCGACGGGCCACCAGTTCGCGCATCACCGGGAAGAATTCTTCCTGGACGGTGCAGCACAGGCAGCCGTTGGCCAGCTCATAGACACGGCCGTTGGCTTCTTCTTCGGTGCAACCGATGGAGCATTGCTTGAGGATTTCGCCATCAATACCCAACTCACCGAATTCGTTGACGATCACCGCGATGCGGCGACCCTGGGCGTTGTCGAGCATGTGCCGCAGCAGTGTGGTTTTACCCGAGCCGAGAAAGCCGGTGACGATGGTGACGGGGAGTTTGGCCAGTGTTTTCATCGGATGCCCTATGGCTAAGGTGGCGGGCATACGGGACGACGACCGGCAACGCGGGCGCGTGTGCCTGAAGAGTTCGCCACCGGATCACCCCGCCCGGTTGAAAGTGAGAATCTGTGACGAGGCAGGTCTCCTGGCTGACGGTGTGCCGGCCTTGAGCCTGGCATTCGCTGCGCCTTCCCGCCGGCCTCATGGATTGAGCCTGCAGTGGCGTGGCAACGAACATCACCGTTCACAGTTGCGGGGGCAGCCGCGGCATCGACCGCGTTCCCTTCTTAGCTTCGGCAAACGCCGAAGAACCTCGAAAGCGCAAGGCTACGCATGGTATTGGGGCGGGTCAATGTTCATGCTGAGTTCTCTAGTGCCTGAAATGACGCCATCGTCGGAACGCCGCCCGGAGCAAGCTCGCTCCCACAGGGGATCGAGTTCTGTCAGGAGCATGCGGTCAAATGTGGGAGCGAGCTTGCTCGCGATTGGGTCGACCCGGTTCCGAATTGAGAACCCTTGCCAATTGACGCCCAACCCCCGCCCATGCTCTCCTACGCACCTTGTTACGGGTGCCCTTCACAGGGTGAAACGGGAAACCGGTGAATCATGTGCTTTACTCTAAGGCCATGTCAGTCCGGTGCTGCCCCCGCAACGGTAAGCGAGCGAAGCGTCAGATCCACTGTGCCAATACGGCATGGGAAGGTGATGCTTTCAGGTTCAGGCCAAGCCTTTGCCCCTCGTGAGCCCGGAGACCGGCCCGCAACACAAAGTGACCAGTACGGTCACTGAACCAACAAACCCGCGGTGGGCGGGCGCTGTTTGAAACCTTGCGCGCCTGGTCGTGCGGTTTTTTGCATGCGCTCTTAATCCCCGCTGACAGACCAGAGGGAAACGCCATGTCGATCATCAGCAGCGCCGAACACACATCCGCGAGCACCACCTCAACCCTGACCCAACGTCTGACCGTCGCCGTCTGCGCGTCGATCCTTGGCGCCTGCCTTGTGTATTTTGCCGGTTTCTCGCACATCGAAGCCGTGCACAACGCCGCCCACGATACCCGTCACAGCTCCGCGTTCCCGTGCCATTGAGAGCTGTCGTCATGATCAAGCGTATTGCGCAAACCGCAGGTTTCACCGGGTTGCTGGCCGCCCTGTTGCTGACCCTGCTGCAAAGCTTCTGGGTCGCTCCGCTGATTTTGCAGGCCGAGACCTACGAAAAATCCGAGCCGGCCGCTGTTGAAATGCATGAACACGCCGACGGTGCGATGGCTGCCCACACTCACGATGCGCAAGCCTGGGAGCCGGAAGACGGCTGGCAGCGCGTGCTGTCGACCACCGGCGGCAACCTGGTGGTAGCGGTCGGTTTCGCCCTGATGCTCGCCGGCCTGTACACCTTGCGTGCGCCGACCAAAACCTCCCAGGGCCTGCTCTGGGGCCTGGCCGGTTATGCGACGTTCGTGCTCGCGCCGACGCTCGGCCTGCCACCTGAATTGCCCGGCACTGCCGCCGCCGATCTGGCACAACGGCAACTGTGGTGGATTGGCACCGCTGCTTCCACTGCCGTCGGTATCGCCCTGATCGTATTCAGCCGTCACTGGCTGATGAAAGTCCTCGGCGCAGCGATTCTCGCCGTCCCCCATGTGATTGGCGCGCCGCAACCGGAAGTGCATTCGATGCTCGCTCCGGAGGCACTGGAAGCCCAGTTCAAAATCGCTTCGCAATTGACCAACGTGGCGTTCTGGCTGGCCCTGGGCCTGATCAGCGCCTGGTTGTTCCGTCGCAAAAGCGATGGTCAATACCACGCATGACGGATATCAGCACAGCGCCGACCCTGGTGGTCGGCCTGGGCTGCCAGCGCGGCTGCCCCGTCAGCACGTTGCTGGCGCTGCTCGATCAGGCACTGGAGGCGCACCAGATTGCTCGTCATGAAATCAAGGCCCTGGCCAGCATCGACTCCAAGCGTGACGAACCTGCGCTAATCGAACTGGCCCAGCAGCTTGGCCTGGAATTGATGTATTTCAGCAGTGAACAACTGGCCGCTTATGAACCGCAACTCAGTCATCAATCGCAAATAGCGTTTGAACGCACCGGTTGCTACGGCGTGGCGGAAAGCGCCGCACTGGCCCTGGCGGAACAACTGGCCCAGGCCCCGGCAAAACTGCTGATTCCACGACAAAAATACGCCCAGGCAACCCTGGCATTGGCCGGCGCGGCATAAAAAACCCGATAATCCCCACCGTTGATCATGAACACTCTTCATCTGAAGCCCTGTTCAGCCCCTTTTTTCCCCACAGGAACCGACGATGACCGTCTACTTCATTGGCGCAGGTCCCGGCGACCCCGAACTGATTACCGTCAAGGGCCAGCGGCTGATTCGCAGTTGTCCGGTGATCATTTATGCCGGTTCCCTGGTACCGGCCGCCGTACTGGAAGGTCACTGTGCCGAACAGGTGGTCAACAGCGCCGAACTGCACCTGGAACAGATCATCGACCTGATCAGGACCGCCCACGCCAACGGTCAGGATGTTGCCCGGGTGCACTCCGGCGATCCGAGTCTTTATGGCGCCATTGGCGAGCAGATTCGCTATCTGCGCGAGTTGGGAATTGCGTTCGAAATCGTCCCAGGCGTGACGGCCACAGCCGCTTGCGCTGCGCTTTTGGGTGCGGAGCTGACGCTGCCGGACGTTTCGCAGAGCGTGATTCTGACGCGCTACGCCGACAAGACCACCATGCCACCCGGAGAGGAGTTCTCCAGCCTCGCGCAACACGGCGCGACCATGGCGATTCACTTGGGGGTCAATCACCTGGCGAAGATCGTTGAGGAACTGCTGCCCCATTACGGCGCCGATTGCCCGATTGCGGTGGTCCACCGCGCGAGCTGGCCGGATCAGGATTGGGTGATGGGAACACTCGAGGATATTGCCGGGAAGGTTGAAGCCAAGGGCTTTCGCCGTACGGCGTTGATTCTGGTGGGTCGGGTGCTGGGCAGCGACCACTTCAGCGAGTCATCGCTTTATCGCGCGGGGCATGCTCATTTGTATCGCCCGTAGGGCCCCATCGCGAGCAAGCTCGCTCCCACATTGAAATGCGGTCAACTGTGGGAGCGACGGTGCGGCGATCCGACTTGCTCGCGATGGCGTCAGTAAATTTCACCCATAAAAAAACGGCGCTCACGGGGCGCCGTTTTTTCAATCCGCAGCGAACACCTTAGTAATAGGCGTTTTCTTTCTGCGTGTGGTCGGTCACGTCGCGAACGCCTTTGAGCTCCGGGATGCGCTCGAGCAAAGTGCGCTCGATGCCTTCCTTCAGCGTCACGTCGGCCTGGCCGCAGCCCTGGCAACCACCGCCGAACTGCAGGACGGCGATGCCGTCTTCGACCACGTCGATCAGGCTGACCTGACCGCCATGGCTGGCCAGCCCCGGGTTGATCTCGGTTTGCAGGTAGTAGTTGATGCGCTCGTTGACCGGGCTGTCGGCATTGACCATCGGTACTTTGGCGTTTGGCGCCTTGATGGTCAGCTGGCCGCCCATGCGGTCGGTGGCGTAGTCGACAACCGCATCGTCCAGGAAGGCTTCGCTGAAGTGGTCGATGTACGCGGTGAAGCTTTTGAGCCCCAGCGCGGTGTCTTCGGGTTTTTCTTCGCCCGGCTTGCAGTAGGCAATGCAGGTTTCGGCGTACTGGGTGCCAGGCTGGGTGATGAAGACGCGGATGCCGATGCCCGGGGTGTTCTGCTTGGACAGCAGATCAGCCAGATAATCGTGGGCGGCGTCAGTGATGGTAATAGCGGTCATGGAAACTCCTCGCAGGCTTGGGCGCAGTTTACGCCAATCAACGCGCCGGACAAAGTCCTAGTATTTTTGTCGGGAAAGATTCCGACGATCCCCCTGGTTTTCTGTAGGAGCGAGCTTGCTCGCGATGGTCGCCAACGATAACGCGCACTCCCGGGTTTACGCGGAGCACTTGAGACCATCGCGAGCGAGCTCGCTCCTACAAGGGGATTTGTGGTGGTTCAGAGATTCTCGTAGCGGTTCATGTCCAGCACGCCCTCTTCCACCGGATCGGTTTCTTGGATGTAGCGGCTCAGGTCATGGAAATAAGCCCAGAATTGCGGATGACTGCGGCGTATTCCCCAACGTTCGACGATTTTCTCGAAGCTGTCGGTATCCTTGGCGCTTTCCATCGCATCCACAAACGCCGGCACTTGCCCGGCCGGGATGTTGAACATGAAGTTCGGATAGCTGCTGAGTACACCCGGGAAAATCGTCAGAGTGTCGAGCCCCGGCTGATAGCGCAGCGATTCGCCAAGCAGGAATGCGACGTTGCTGTGGGCACGGTTGCGCAGCAGGCTATAGACCTCACGCTTGCCGCTACGGGTTTCGATGCGCAGCAGGGTCGCTTCCGGCAGTTGATCAATCACTTTCAACCCGGCCGCCGGACGCGAAGTCAGGCGGCTTAGCGTCTGTTCGGCACTTTGCAGGTCCGGATCAATGTTCGGCCGCGAGCAGTAGGCGCCGTCGCAGCGGTTGATCGGGTCGGGTCTGGCATTGAGATCGCCGTAACGGGCCAGCAACTGCATGGCAAAGTCGCGCTTGGGATCCTGCGGATTGAGATTCAACGCAGTCGGCTTGTCATCGTCGATGGACTCGTAGTCCAGCCACATCTTGAATTTTCCACTGTTCTGATACCAGTCGTCGAGGTAGCCATCCCGGGAATCGGCAGGCATCAGGCGCAGGAAATTCTGCTCGGCACCGTTGCGGATCAGGTCGAAATACAGCCGCGTCTGGGCCTGGTGGGACACGTTGCCAAACACATCGAAGTTCACTGCCAGTTGATAGTAAGTACGCTCCAGCAGCGGATAGTCGAACAGCCAGATCGTTTGCGGCACGTCGCCGATCAGGCCTTTGGTCACCGAAGCACTGTCGAAATGGCGGAAGATGCTCAGCAGCGCATTGTCGTTGCCCGCCCACAGGGTCGACCAGCTTGGCGCCGGCAGGTCAGCGTAGCTGTCCCGACGCAAGGCTTCGTATTCATTACGTTTGTCGCGGTAGTCGTGCCACAGGCTGAGGACGCTGCCGACGTCGTCGTTCTGCCCCGGCATCGCCAGCAACGGCGTGGCCTGCCCGCGATAGTTCGGATCGGTGACATAGAGATCGTGCTCGGGCGCCTGGAACAGCGCCCAGAAATTATCGCGGATCACGTCCGTGGCGATCTGCCCGCGGCACACCGGGCCGCGGATAAACGTGCGCACAAAGTACTCGGCGTTATCGAGCATGAACTGATAGCGCGCCTGGGCCGGGATCGCTTCGAAGGTGGCAAACGGGTTGGCCCGGCTCTGCGGCCCGTAGCCCGGCAATGCGTCGACCTGCCAGTTGCCGCTGTAGAGCAGGCTCTTGACCCGCGCCAGTTTCGCCGCACTCAGCGCATAGGTGATGTGGGTCTTGTGCACGATCACGCCCTGCACAGGCCACAAGCGATAGTAAAACTGCGTGCCCGGATCATCGTTCGGGCGACGGGTGTTGATCAGGTCGATCGGCTGGCCGGTCGGGGTGCGCGAACGCACCCACTGGAAGAAATGCCCAGGCTCGCCATCCTTGAAGTAGAGATGGGCGAGGAACCAGTGCTCGAACAGCCAGCGCCCCACCAGGCTTTCCCGGGCTCCCGGGGAATTGAGCAGGTTTTCCCATTGCACCACCTCCAAGGCTTCCCTGGCGCTGGGCGCCAGCGCCTGCTGATCGATCGGCGCGCCTGCCGCCAGCCAGCGTTGCAGCGTCTGGTACTGCTGGTCAGTCAGGCCGGTCACTGCCAGTGGCATGCCTTCTTTCGGGTGCGAAGCGGCGTAGCCGTCGAACTCCGCGGGCATGGCACACATGTTTTCCCGGTTCAGGCCCAGGACGATGTCTTCCGGCAGCTTGGCGCTGGGCTGCAATGGGGTTTTGTGGCCCAGTTCCAGCATCCGCGCCATCAGTGCGGCCTGGCTGCCCCGGGCATCGAGCACCGAATAGAAGCCCTTTTGCTGCCAGGCCTGTTTGCCGGAGGCGTCATAGAACAGTCGGGTCGGCGCAACGGCCTGGCGGCGGTCACCGTCGTAGACCGGGATTTTCGTCGCGCCCCGTGCCGCGCCCTCGCCGCTGCCCAGGTTGAGCTGACAGGCGGCGTCGTTGCAGGCGTGGCAGGCCACGCACTTTTCAGTGAAGATCGGTTGAATGTCGCGGCTGTATGAAATGACAGAAGAAATCGCCGGACTTTGCGCCACAGCGCCCCAGCTTAAAAACAAAAACAATGTGCTGATGACGAAGCGATACGACATGTCCCTGGTCCTGAATCCTGGAAAAACGCCGCGATTCTACCGGTCTGTCATCCTTGCCAACATGAACGATATTCATGCAAATTCGAGTCTTGCTCCAAAAGCGCACAGGTTTGCTATCATCCCGGCCCTTCGTCATGGTCTTACCGAGTAGTCCAAATGTCCGATCGCAGCGCTCGCCTTCAAGCTCTCAAGCACGCCCTCAAAGAGCGCATCCTGATTCTCGATGGCGGTATGGGCACGATGATCCAGAGCTACAAGCTCGAAGAGCAGGATTACCGTGGCAAACGCTTCGCTGACTGGCCGAGCGATGTCAAAGGCAACAACGACCTGTTGGTACTGACTCGCCCGGATGTGATTGGCGGCATTGAAAAAGCCTACCTGGACGCCGGCGCCGACATTCTGGAAACCAACACCTTCAACGCCACCCAGATCTCTCTGGCTGACTATGGCATGCAAGGCCTGGCGTATGAGTTAAACGTAGAAGGCGCACGCCTGGCGCGCAAGGTCGCCGACGCCAAGACCCTGGAAACCCCGGACAAGCCGCGCTTCGTTGCCGGCGTGCTCGGTCCTACAAGTCGCACCTGCTCGTTGTCCCCGGACGTGAACAACCCCGGCTACCGCAACGTGACCTTCGATGAACTGGTGGAGAACTACACCGAATCCACCAAAGGCCTGATCGAAGGCGGCGCCGACCTGATCCTGATCGAAACCATTTTCGACACCCTGAACGCCAAGGCGGCGATCTTCGCCGTCCAGGGCGTGTTCGAGGAGTTGGGCATTGAGTTGCCGATCATGATTTCCGGCACCATCACCGACGCCTCGGGCCGCACCCTGTCGGGCCAGACCACCGAAGCGTTCTGGAACTCCGTGGCCCACGCCAAGCCGATTTCCGTCGGTTTGAACTGCGCCCTCGGCGCCCGCGAATTGCGCCCGTACCTCGAAGAGCTGTCGAACAAGGCCAACACCCACGTTTCCGCGCACCCGAACGCCGGCCTGCCGAACGAATTCGGCGAGTACGACGAATTGCCATCGGAAACCGCCAAGGTCATCGAAGAATTCGCCCAGAGCGGCTTCCTCAACATCGTCGGCGGTTGCTGCGGCACCACGCCGGGCCACATCGAAGCCATCGCCAAGGCTGTGGCCGGATATGCGCCGCGCGAGATTCCGGACATTCCCAAGGCGTGCCGCCTCTCGGGCCTTGAGCCGTTCACCATCGATCGCAGCTCGCTGTTCGTCAACGTCGGCGAGCGCACCAATATCACCGGCTCCGCCAAGTTCGCCCGCCTGATCCGCGAAGACAACTACACCGAAGCCCTGGAAGTCGCCCTGCAGCAGGTCGAAGCCGGCGCCCAGGTGATCGACATCAACATGGACGAAGGGATGCTCGATTCGAAGAAGGCCATGGTGACCTTCCTCAATCTGATCGCCGGCGAACCGGACATCTCCCGCGTCCCGATCATGATCGACTCCTCGAAGTGGGAAGTGATCGAAGCCGGCCTCAAGTGCATCCAGGGCAAGGGCATCGTCAACTCGATCAGCATGAAAGAAGGCGTCGAGCAGTTCATCCATCACGCCAAGCTGTGCAAGCGCTACGGCGCCGCCGTGGTGGTGATGGCCTTCGACGAAGCCGGCCAGGCCGACACCGAAGCGCGCAAGAAGGAAATCTGCAAACGCTCCTACGACATTCTGGTCAACGAAGTCGGCTTCCCGCCGGAAGACATCATTTTCGACCCGAACATCTTCGCCGTGGCCACCGGCATCGAAGAACACAACAACTATGCTGTGGACTTCATCAACGCCTGTGCCTACATCCGTGACGAACTGCCGTACGCCCTGACCTCCGGCGGCGTGTCCAACGTGTCGTTCTCGTTCCGTGGCAACAACCCGGTGCGCGAGGCGATTCACTCGGTGTTCCTGCTGTATGCGATCCGTAACGGCCTGACCATGGGTATCGTCAACGCCGGCCAACTGGAGATCTACGACCAGATCCCGGTGGAGCTGCGCGACGCCGTGGAAGACGTGATCCTCAACCGCACCCCGGAAGGCACCGACGCCCTCCTCGCCATCGCCGACAAGTACAAGGGCGACGGCAGCGTCAAGGAAGCCGAGACCGAAGAGTGGCGCAACTGGGACGTCAACAAGCGTCTGGAGCATGCGCTGGTCAAAGGCATCACCACCCACATCGTTGAAGACACCGAAGAATCACGCCTGTCCTTCAGCCGCCCGATCGAAGTGATCGAAGGCCCGTTGATGGCCGGCATGAACATCGTCGGCGACCTGTTCGGCGCCGGTAAAATGTTCCTGCCTCAGGTGGTGAAATCCGCTCGGGTGATGAAGCAGGCCGTGGCGCATCTGATCCCGTTCATCGAACTGGAAAAAGGTGACAAGCCGCAGGCCAAGGGCAAGATCCTGATGGCGACCGTGAAAGGCGACGTGCACGACATCGGCAAGAACATCGTTGGCGTAGTGCTGGGTTGCAACGGCTATGACATCATCGACCTCGGCGTGATGGTCCCGGCGGAAAAAATCCTGCAAGTGGCCAAGGAACAGAAGTGCGACATCATCGGCCTGTCCGGCCTGATCACCCCGTCGCTGGATGAAATGGTCCACGTCGCCCGCGAAATGCAGCGTCAGGACTTCCACCTGCCGTTGATGATTGGTGGCGCGACCACCTCCAAGGCGCACACGGCGGTGAAGATCGAGCCGAAGTACAGCAACGACGCGGTGATCTACGTCACCGACGCCTCCCGCGCCGTGGGCGTGGCGACCCAGTTGCTGTCCAAGGAACTCAAGGCCGGCTTCGTCGAGAAAACCCGCCTGGACTACATTGAGGTTCGCGAGCGCACTGCCAACCGCAGCGCCCGCACCGAACGCCTGAGCTACGGCGCGGCCGTCGCCAAGAAGCCGCAATTCGACTGGGCGAGCTACACGCCGGTCAAACCGACTTTCACCGGTACGCGGGTGCTGGACAACATCGACCTCAACGTTCTGGCCGAATACATCGACTGGACGCCGTTTTTCATATCCTGGGACCTGGCCGGCAAGTTCCCGCGCATCCTCCAGGACGAAGTGGTCGGTGAAGCCGCCACCTCGCTGTACAAAGATGCCCGGGAAATGCTCACCAAACTGATCGACGAGAAACTGATCAGCGCCCGCGCGGTGTTTGGCTTCTGGCCGGCCAACCAGGTGCATGACGACGACATCGAGCTCTATGGCGATGACGGCAAGCCAATGGCCAAGCTGCACCACTTGCGTCAACAGATCATCAAGACCGATGGCAAGCCGAACTTCTCCCTGGCCGACTTCGTGGCGCCCAAAGACAGTGAAGTGACCGACTACGTGGGTGGCTTCATCACCACCGCGGGGATCGGTGCCGAAGAGGTCGCCAAGGCCTATCAGGATGCGGGCGACGACTACAACTCGATTATGGTCAAGGCCTTGGCCGACCGCTTGGCCGAGGCCTGTGCCGAGTGGCTGCACCAGCAGGTGCGTAAAGACTACTGGGGTTATGCCAAGGATGAGGCGCTGGATAACGAGGCACTGATCAAGGAGCAATACACCGGCATCCGTCCGGCACCGGGCTACCCGGCCTGCCCGGACCACACCGAGAAAGCCCAGCTGTTCAAGCTGCTGGACCCGGAAGCGGAAGAACTCAAGGCCGGCCGCAGCGGTGTGTTCCTCACCGAGCACTACGCGATGTTCCCGGCGGCAGCGGTCAGCGGCTGGTACTTCGCTCACCCGCAGGCGCAGTATTTCGCCGTGGGCAAGATCGACAAGGATCAGGTGCAGAGTTACACCTCGCGTAAAGGTCAGGAGCTGAGCGTAACCGAGCGTTGGCTGGCGCCGAACCTGGGTTACGACAACTAAGATCAAGCAAAATCAAAAGATCGCAGCCTTCGGCAGCTCCTACAGGTGTACACATAA
>NZ_JBFUID010000047.1:0-49503 GCF_056402055.1 Pseudomonas sp. P4_C4
AACGACAAGGCGAAAGACAACGACAAGGCGAAAGACAACGACAAGGCGAAAGACAACGACAAGGCGAAAGACAACGACAAGGCGAAAGACAACGACAAGGCGAAAGACAACGACAAGGCGAAAGACAACGACAAGGCGAAAGACAACGACAAGGTGAAAGACAACGACAAGGCGAAAGACAACGACAAGGCGAAAGACAACGACAAGGTGAAAGACAACGACAAGGCGAAAGACAACGACAAGGCGAAAGACAACGACGAGGCGAAAGACAACGACAACGCGAAAGACAACGACGACGCGGATGACAATGACAACGATGCCGCACATGCAGCCAGGGACGCTGCCAGAAACGACGCA
Organism: Pseudomonas sp. P4_C4; assembly: GCF_056402055.1. Taxonomy (NCBI): domain Bacteria; kingdom Pseudomonadati; phylum Pseudomonadota; class Gammaproteobacteria; order Pseudomonadales; family Pseudomonadaceae; genus Pseudomonas; species Pseudomonas sp. P4_C4. The sequence continues at coordinate 358 of NZ_JBFUID010000047.1, forward strand.
GATGCAGCCCGGGATGCGGCAAAAGCTAGTGCAAATGCAACCAGAGACGCCGCCAGAGCTGAGGCGGATGCAGCTCGAGATGCAGCCAGAGCTGCTGGCGATCCGGACGCAGATGCTGCCCGAGATGCTGCCCGGGCCGCTGCAGATGCAGCCAGGGACAAAGCCAAGGCAGACGCAGATGCAGCCAGAGATGCTGCCAGGGCTRCTGCAGATGCAGCCAGGGACGCCGCCAAGGCTGACGCGAAAGCAGCCAGAGAGGCAGCCAAAGTCGAGGCGGAAGATGCTCGGGAGGATGTGGCGGACGCGCCGGATGTCGACGCGGTTGAGGTACACAACTAAGCCTGCACGCGCCGTAATGAACACGGCAGGCCTGGCCGTAGAAGACGTCCCGCAAGCTTGAGGGGCGTATCACCAATGAGTCGCAAGCCCTAAAGCATCGCGGGGTTTGCGACTTTTTTTCGAAATATGTCGCACAGTCCGAAACACTGACGAGAATGGCGGCAGTGGGGGCGGAGCTGACCGGGTCAGCAATCAATCCCGGTCGTTCACAAAACCTGGAGCCCTCCCGTTTTTGTGGCGCAGGATCGGGAAGTTGGACTCATCTTTCCACCAACCGCTTTTGGCGATTGCCGTCACTCCGGCGCCATCATCACCGCGAGCGTCATCTTTATGAACTCTTCATTCTTGTCGATGGCTTCCAGCGCGCCGCGCACGTTGTCGGCGACGTCGGCCGAGCCGCGCTGCTCGACCCAGTTCGAAAGCTCTAGGATGGCGGCTTCTAGGGCGAGCTGGTTTTCGTTGATTTTGAAGAGCAGGGAAGGGAGTAGGTCTGAGTTTGGCATCGCGATTCCTCCGTGGAGATTTCAGCGTAGCAGCCGGTGATGATGGAGGAATGGGGAGAGGGGTAACGGTCGGCTGGACGCCGGAAGGGTTGTGCGCAAAACCTCCGCTGGAAGCCGCGGATTATCGTTTGCAAAAGCACAAAAATACGGAAGTTTTACCGCTCTAAAAACCGGATATATACATTATAAAACAATATGTTAGGTTGATGCAGGCCCCGGCATCGGGGGCTAGGGGCCGGAACCACACAGCGAAACGCTATGGTATGCGTGATCGGCATATCTGCGGTGTAAGTCGCTTTGGGGCGAGGACCTACTTTGACACTGAAATGGGTAATTTTTCTGGTCCGCAATCTCTGAAAAGTATGCGGAAACATTGGCCTGGATGGCAGCCAAAAAGGCGTGATTGCGACCCGAAAAAACTATTGAAAGGTGCGGCCTGATTGATTTTCTCTTGGGACTTAAAATCCCCCGCTCGTAAGGGCGTGCCGGTTCGATTCCGGCTTCGGGCACCATCTTGCAATCCATAGAGCGCTTACAAGTTCTCTGGAATCCCCGAAAAACCTGCCTTATGGCGGGTTTTTTCGTTTTGGCGTTCCGTCGGATTCCGGTCCGTTCTGCTGGAATCTAGTCGTTTTAAGGGTAAAATTAGGGGTAGTCTCCGGTTCGAATAAGGAGAGTACCCTTATGTCGCGCACAACTGCTCCGCTCACTGACTCTGCTTGTCGCTTAGCCAAGCCAAGGGACCGCCCCTACAAGCTTTTCGACGGCGATGGTCTCTATCTCCTAATCCAACCAAACGGTCGTAAAGGCTGGCGCCTCAGGTATGTAAAACCTGATGGGCGAGAAGGATTGACCTCACTCGGCAGCTATCCTGTCATTGGCCTCGCCGATGCGCGCCACAAGCGTTTAGAGGCGAAACGGATACTTGCGGACGGCATTGATCCCGTAGAGAGCAAACGTAGAGCCAGGACGGAAGATGTGGTCAATGGCCGGACCTTTGAAAGTGTTGCATTGGACTGGCACAAGAACATGATGGCCAAATGGACACCCGACCATTCCAAGACTGTGTTGAACCGCCTTAAAACCTATGTTTTCCCGTTGATCGGTGCCCGCTCGATTGCTGGTCTCGATACCTATGACCTGATGCAACCTTTGGAAGCGATCAGGAAACGAGGAACGATCGACGTCGCCTTAAGGGTGCAAAGCTTCCTGCAAAGTATCATGCGTGAGGCAAAGCACCTCCGCCTCATCCCCGTAAACCCCGCTTACGACCTTCAAGGCTTGATCAAAGCACCGCGAGTTTCCCATCGACCTGCTTTACCCTTATCACGCCTTCCTGAATTGCAGGCCCGAATCAATGCCTACCAGGGCCGCAAACTGACCCGGTTGACGATCATGCTGTCGCTGCACGTGTTTGTTCGTTCCAGTGAGCTGCGTTTCGCCCGCTGGAGCGAGTTTGACCTCAAGCGCGGCGTGTGGGAAATCCCGGATACTCGGCCCGAGCTGGAAGACGTACCCCATTCGACGCGGGGTACGAAGATGGCGGGTGATGTTCATCTTGTTCCTTTATCGCCGCAAGCCGTGACCCTTCTTGAACAGATCTATGCGCTCACCGGCACATTCGACCTAGTATTTGCGGGCGATGCCAGGGCCTGGAAGCCAATGTCCGAAAACACCGTGAATAAAGCGTTGCGCACCATGGGATACGACACGAAGACAGAGATTTGTGGTCACGGATTCCGCTCAATGGCCTGTAGCGCACTGATCGAGTCAGGTCTGTGGTCTGAGACGGCCATCGAAAGGCAAATGAGTCATAGAGAGCGGAACAGCGTTCGTGCCGCCTGCATTCACAAGGCAGAGTTCATTGAAGAGCGCAGGCTGATCATGAACTGGTGGAGCCGGTACCTTGAGGCCAATCTTCAGGAGCATGTCACCCCTCACGAGTTTGCGAATCAGTCCGGCGAGAATGTCACTCGTTAATAAGTAAAACGTGGCGCAATGAAGTAGGTGTACCGGTAATGCTTCGTTGGGGGGCGATTAAAAGGTCGTTCGCCAATTGATGTCCTCACTCCGGATAATTTCGACGTGACCACACGGTTCGTGTGCAGTGCCCTGGGCTCAAGCTGAGGTGTTAACTTCGAGCGGTGGCAAAGGATGTTACCGTTACAGTTGAGTGCTTCTGATGGACGTTTGTTGTTCTTCGAGTTGCCACTGGAGGGCTGGACTTCACATGCCACCTGAGGCATCGGGAGAAACTCGAAAAGTGACGGTCAGCATCTGATTTCTACGGGCTAATGATCACGATATGCTGCTTCTACCATTGAATAACCCGCTTGATCTGGTCGCATTGTTGGGGGGGCAATCTATTTTTCGATTTAAGAGCTCGGAGTGCAGTCGTTGAGTAAAAAGATTTATAGAGCTTACCTGGCTGCTTTTTTCAATTGACTCAATATGGCCTGCAGCGTCGATATTTTACTGATGTAGGGGCTTTATCATCAGTGGTCGCGCATTGTGTGGATGCGCGACCGGCTATGATTTTAATTTAACGCAGTTGGAATCATGTGGTTTTAAGTTGGGTGTACTTGTCGAAAGAGTGTAGCGAAAGATCTCGACCAAACCCAGACTGCTTGCCACCACCGAATGGAACAGCAACGTCCAGAGCATCCATGGCATTGACTGAGACTGTTCCCACATTTAGTGCATGAGTTGCGAGGGCTTCGTCGTAATCCGCCAAGCCCCTAAATTACTTCTCGAGCTCAGGGCTATTTAAGACCCATATCAACCTTTCACTGGTTGGGCTGAGGTACTAGAAAAGCATTTTTCAGATCGACACTCTCCGCCATCGTCTTGTTGCCAGCATCGCCGGGATGCAGGTGGTCTCCCGAATCAATCAGCGGCAGTAGGCGAGTGGGGTGTTCAGGATCGCGGGTCAACAGATCGAAGTCGATCACTGCGTCGAAGGCGTGACTGGTTCGTATCCAGTGGTTGACTGTCTGGCGCAGTTGTTCTTTTTCCGCGCTGTGATAATTCTTCACGATCGTTCCATCCAGGGCGCCTTCGAAGGGCATCAGCGTTGTTCCAATGATGCGAATGTTGTTTAGGCGTGCTTGATCGATCAGTTGACGATAGCCAGCAATCAATTTTGCCTTGGGCGGCACGAGCCTGTTAGGTTCGAAGGAACTGCCCGGCCAACTGATGTCATTGATACCGAGCATCAGAATCACCGTTTTTACCCCGGGTTTGGCCAGCACATCCCGCTCGAAACGTGCCAACGCGCTGACCCCCATGCCATCCTCGAGCAGGCGAGCCCCGGAGATGCCGGCATTGAGTACAACGAGCTTCTGTGTGGTCAAGCGCTGCGCGAGGAAGTCCGGCCAGCGTCGATTGCTGTCCAAAGTCGAGCCGTTGCCATCGGTAATGGAGTCGCCGAGCACCACAAGTGCATGGGTGTCGAGCGGTGCATCCACCAGAATGTCACTGAGAAACAGCCGCGCCTCCACGTGCTCGCGGCCTTCCAGCCGCTGAGCGTCGAGCTGTTTTCCTGGTGTGATGAATGCCGTTTGCTTGCCATCCCAGTGGAAGGTCGTCAACGGCGTGCGCTGTGGCAGATAAAGAGAGATTGCAAGCTCAGCGAGTACCGGCACTGCCAGTTCTATCGGGTCACTGATCCGCGTTTCGCCCGCAGCGATGATGACCTGCTCCTGATCGCTGAACGTCAGGGTGTGCCCGGAGCCCGCGCGAATGTGATCGACACCTTCTACAATGGCGACACGCGCGGCACCGATGACCAGCGGTTGCTTGCCATATTCATTAGAAACCACCACGCGTACCCGACTACCGCCGCTACTGATGCGCACTTTTTGGTGGATCGTGCTGTCAGTCAGTGTTTCAGGAGTTCGCGTGGGCAGCGGCAACTCATTGCCCCAGGTGGGTTGAGGGCTGGCCATCCAGGTGGTGACCCAGTTTTCCGCTGCCATGACAGGGCTTGCGGCAAGCAGGGCAGTCAAAGCGAGAGGCAACGGTATTCTAGAGTGAAAGGCCTTCATCCAGGTATGTCCTTGGGCGGTAATGGTTCAGGAAGGCCAGATTGCTCTATTCAAAATGGGTGTGGTAGAAGGGGAAATCCCATACAGCCCATTCCTGAATCGAATACCCATGGACAATCTTAAAGCGATGCAGTGTTTCGTACGCGCCGTCGAGCTTGGAAGCCTGTCATCTGCCGCGCGTGAGTCGGGCAGCACTCAGCCCACGGTCAGCAAGCTGATCGCCGCCCTGGAGAAGCAATTGGGAGCCCGCCTGCTGATTCGTGGCACTAACGGGCTGACACCTACCGAACCGGGAAAGCGTTTCTACGAGCGTGCCAAAGGCGTGCTGGAGGAGTACAGCGAAGCTGTTGCAGAGGTGCGCGGTCTGACCGAACGCCCCGAGGGGTTTCTACGCATCAACGTTCCAGTCAGCCTGGGGGTGTTGCGTTTGAATGGGTTGCTATTGTCGTTCATGGAGGAGTACCCGGCCATTGAAGTGGAGCTGATCCTCAATGATCGTTTCGTCGACCTCACTGAGGAAAATGTCGACCTGGCTCTACGCTTGGGGGGCACATTGCCACCGAACGCCGTCGCCCGACACATAGCGACCTCACCGCGATATCTGGTGGCCGCACCTGAATACCTGCGTCCCCATTCCCCGTTGAAAAGCCCGGCCGACCTGAGTGAACACAATTTCCTGCGGTTTGCGTGGTTGACCGCAGGCGATCGTCTGGAGCTCAGTGGCCCCCTTGGGGAGCAGGTAAGCGTCACGACTCAGGGGCGCTATCGAACCAACAGCTCATTGGCCATTCGCGACGGTCTTCTACAGGGCGCCGGGCTTTGTATCACCCCGGCCTGGCTTGTCAGCGACCTGCTTGAATCAGGGCAGTTGGTGCGTGTTCTGCCTGAGTGGAGCGGCCCGCCAAACGACGCTTTTCTGATCTATCCGGAGCGCCGCTACCGCCCTCTGCGCACGCGATTACTTATGCAGTATCTGGCCGAGCGGGTGGGGCAGTTACCAGGGTTTATGCCCTAGCTAAAACCTCTATCGACGCGAAACCGGTTGTATCACAGAGCGAGAGGTGTACGGGCTCTTACGTCAAGGAAAGCGCCAGCTCGGCGAGTCTACCTAAGCGTGCGGATCTCGAATGTGCCGTCGCCTGCATTGAAAAAAGTCGGAAAAAGCCCGTTGACACTCCTAAATTCTTACACGTAGGATCAGGGCTCTTCAGGGAGCAACAACCGGGTCAGGGAATGACTGGTCTGCCGTAATGGCATGCGTGCCACAGGCACGTCCTTCGACAAGACTTCCTGCATTTGCTGTAGGAAAGCATCCTGTTATCTGGTTGTGATTTGCCCTTGATCTGGGGGGCTAGTTTTCATTTTATTTGCGAAAGACAGCGCTACCTCGAAAGGGGCGCCTCAAGCGATCTGTTGAACATTTTGCTGTGTGCAAGCCTGCCTCTGCGTTACCTGTTCAACCTTACCGACGCAGCCGCTGTGCTTGCATCGAACTTTTGAAGCGGCAAGTCAACTATTCACAAGGAACTGAATATGTTTGTTCGTAGCATCCGAGATGTCGAGAAAACCGATTTTTTCGTCGAGTGGGGATCAGGCACCAGCCACCGCCTGCTGACAGAGCAGGACGGAGTCGGCTTCACCATTTGCCACACGGTGGTTCGCGCCGGTACGGAATCGCTGCTTCATTATCGCAATCATCTCGAGGCTTGCTATTGCATCGGTGGTGAGGGCGAAATCGAAGACATGGAGGGCACCATCCATGCAATCCGTCCGGGAGATATGTACGTTCTGGACAAACATGATCGTCACTATCTGCGTGGTGGCAAGTTCACGGACCTTATTCTGGTCAGCGTTTTCAATCCTCCCCTCGCAGGCACCGAGCGCCACTCTATAAACAATCAGAGTGCCTCTTCGTACTGAGTTCCGAAATGGACTGCCTGCTCGACGGGCCAGTCGTTTCCAACCAACGAGTAACGAGACGACAGGGGCTTTTTCAGTCCTGTTGAGTGACTGTGCGGAGTTGATGATATGAAATTGTTCAGGCCGTTGCTTCAGCGGCCCGTAGCCTTGCTGTGGGGAGGGTTGGCGCTCTCTTCGATCGGTGACGAACTCTTCGCGATTGCCATCGCCTGGATGGCGGTGCAGATCGCCGGAACCGATGCGAGCTGGCTCAGTGCCTTGCGCGGTGCCGCTGCGTTGGCAGGTGCTTTGCTGGGGGGGATATGGGCAGAGCGCTGGGACCACCGTCGCACGATGATCGGTGCCGACCTGGCGCGAGCGGGGCTGGCCTTGATTCCGGTGCTGGCTTGGGGGCTCGGCATCATGAGTCTGTGGATGCTGGCGGTGCCGCTCATGCTCATGATGATCGTCAACTCGTTGTTCGAGCCGGCGCTGCGCGCCAGTCTGCCGCGCATTGTCGCGGCGCCGGACCAGTTGCAATCGGTCAACGCGCTGTTCGATGCAATCATCCGGGTCGCCCGGGTGATCGGGCCAATGCTGGCAGCGGCGATTACGCTGCTGATTCCGATCGAGCATCTGTTTACCCTGAACAGCATCACCTTCCTGATCTCCGCGTGGGCGGTCATGAAGCTGGGCAAAGCGTTGCCGCGCCAACCTGTCAAGGCAACAAGCCGGCGTGCCGGATTTACCGCCGGTTGGAGAAGTCTTGCGGGACGCCGCCAGATGCAGGCGGTGTATGTGTGTGCGGGACTGGGCAATGTTGCCTGGAGCGTGGGTATATCGATCGGCATGGCGCTGGCCGTCGTCAAATACGATATCCAGGGATTCGGCGTACAGGGTTTTGCTGCCTACGGCCTGATCATGGGGGCATACGGGGCAGGGAACCTGATCTCCATTTTTGTTGTGGGCAATCTGCAGATCCACCGCTTGTATCACGGGTTTACCTTCGGCTCCGTGGTCAACGGCTTGGGCATCGCGATCATCGGTGCGGCCGTGCTGTACCTGCCACCGGAACACGTCCTGACGGGGATGATGGTTGGCGCAAGTCTTGCGGCACTCGGCGGGCCACTGATCGACATCTCATTCATTCTGCTCATTCAAACCCGGTTCAGGCAAAGCGAAATCGCCGGGCTGGCAAGGCTGCGCTTTGCCACGCTGGGTGCGTCGATTCTGATTGCCGGTGCCTGCGGTGCTGCGCTGTATGCCCGTTTTGAAACCGGCCTGGTGATTGTCGGTGCCGGGATTTTCGAAGTGATCGTGGGGGCAATTGTGCTGCTCGTCCCCAAGGACAACGAAGCCGTACAGGCGAACAGGGAAGACGACTCTTCGTCGTCAACCTTGGCGGATGGCAGCGAGGTGGCCAGATGAAACAGTTCCATGACTATGTAAAAGACCACGCCGAGCGAACACCGGACAAGATTGCGCTGACCATCAGTGGCCGAAAGATCACCTACGGAGCGTTGGACGAACTCGCCTGCGTGGTAGCCCGGCAGTTAGTGGGCACGGGGATGACGACGAGTGATCGGGTCGCACTTAATGCACCCACTTCCATCGAAACCATTGCCTGTGCGCTGGGCGTCATGAAAGCCGGATTCGTCCTGGTGCTGATGCATTACGGTATCGCCGCCGAAAAACTGATCCATCAACTTAACGATATCAAGGCAAAGACCTTGATCGTACCGGCAAGTGCCAGCCTCGATGAGTTGACCGGGAAGGTCCATTTACAGTTCGTCTTGCACATGGGCGATTGGCACACCAGCCGATTTGCCGGGTTGAATGAAGCGTTCCCGGAGTGTGATGGGGGGCTTGAGGGCAGTGAAGTCCGCGTCATCTTTCACACCAGTGGTTCGACGAAAGACTCGAAAGGCGTGGCGGTCAGCAACAGCAATATGATGGCGGCCTACACGGCGGTTTCCAGTTATCTGGGGGACTTCGCAGATGCGGTCATTCTGAACTTCTCACCTCTGCATTTTGATTACGGCTTTTACAACATCATGATGCCGTTGCTCGGCGGTGGTCATTCGGTTTCCGAAAATGCACTGCCTGAGCAGCCGGAGCACTTGCTCGATTTGATTCAACGCCGAGGCATAACCGGGATGCATATTCTGCCGCCCGCCTTTCACTACCTCTTGCAGGCCGACCCCGACACGTTTCAACCGGAAAAAATCAAATCCCTGAAGTACATTGCCAGCAGCGGGCAAGCGTTGCCTCCCAAGCATATACAGCTATTGCGAGCGCTCCTTCCGGGCGTTGCCGTTTACTCCATGTATGGCCTGACGGAGTGCAAGCGAGTCGCGTATTTACCTCCAGAGCAACTTGATCAACGCCCCGGCTCGGTGGGTAAGGCGATTGCCGGGGTTAACGTATTCCTGGTTGACGATGCCGGGCAACTGATTACCCGGCCTGATTGTGTGGGAGAACTTGTGGTCGCGGGTGATTTGGTCATGCTCGGTTACTGGAACAAACCAGAACTGACCCGCCAGGTCGTTAAAAACAATCTGTTCGGTGAAGCGCGGGTTTACTTCACCGGTGACCTGTTCAAACGGGACAGTGAACAGTATCTCTATTTCGTCGGTAGAAAAGACAACGTATTTACGCGGCGGACTTTTCAGGTGAACCCCCGGGAAATCGAGCATGTGATCGTCGCTCATGAAGCCGTGAGCGAAGCGGTTGTGATCCCCGTCCCTGACGAAGTGGCCGGTCAGGTTCCGAAGGCCTGCGTGGTATTGAAAGAAGGCCATGAGTTGTCCGCTGATGCGCTCATCCAGTACTGCGCCACGCAGCTGGATTGGTACATGGTGCCCGCCATTGTCAGTTTTCATGCGGCGTTGCCCCGCAACCTCAACGGCAAAACCACGGCGCATCTCCTGGCCGCCGGCGCTATCGCAATTTAATAAACACTTAACGCGTAAATGGAATTACGGAAATGACCACAGATTCAAACCCTGCGTTTGTCGATTCTGCGATGAACAAACTGGCCGATTATTTTGACGATCTGGCAAACGGGAAGGTCCAGGTGCCCAGGCAGGCTGTGACAACCAGAATTCGTGAGCGTATCCAGGACGATGATGTCAGGGCCTACCATGATTTGCTGGTGACGCAGACGGGGCCGCTTTTCTCGCACTTCCTGGCCAGTGTGCCGGGGATTGTGGAAGAGCTTTCACGCATCGGTGTGGCGCTCGACCGATATACCCGTGAGCGACGAAAAAAAGACGATCGAAACTTTTCCCTGTGGGAAATCGATGCGTTTGACGGGAGCAGTGCAAGGACCCTGGCGAAGTATTCCAATGGGGCCATCAGAACCCTGACCAATTCTCCGAACAAGGCCAACCAGCAACATTTCGACGCCCACACCGACAAGGAAATCTCTGCATTTTATTCGGGGTCATTTCTTCAGATCACAGAGGATATCGTGGCGGACGCCTTAGGCGTCGACTCGCTGTTTTGCGGAGTCGACTACCTCTATGAGATGGCGGCCTTTCAATTCTATGGCAGAAACAGGGATGAGCACCTGAAGTTCGTTTCCCGCTTTTTGCGAGAGGATGGCCTCGCTTTCTTTCTGGAAAAATGCAATCAGAGCGACATCCAAGAGTATGAGCGACGGGCGCGGGTAAAGGACGAACAGCACAAGTCTCATTATTTTTCCGAGGCGCAGATAGCCTGGAAAAGGGAGGCCATGTTAGTGCAGATGGAAAACGGTCAGATCCTTTTCTCTGATTTCGTCGAAGCCGCGTCCCGCTATTTTTCTCATATCTATGTCATCTGGAACGGCACCAATTTCTATGAGTTTGTCGCGTCCAATGACGAAAACTGCATCCGCAGGTTCATCGAACTGCTAGGCGAGCCCTTTATCCCCGAAGGGTTCTGCTTCGAGTCTCCGGTTGTCAGGAAACTTTGTCCCTAATGCTGATTGTCGAGGTAACGAAGTTCATGGACTGGATGGCTAACCTGTCATTGGAACATCATGAAACCTGCGATCGCGCGCGAAAACTGCTTGGCCGGTGGCGGGCCCGTGCCGCTGAAACCGAACAGGCTCGCTGTGTTTCGCAGCAGACGGTGGAGGAATTACTTGCAGAAGGGCTTATGCAGTTGTTTGTGCCTGGACGCTATGGTGGGCTGCAGCGCGATTGGCCAACCCTGGTTGAAACCTCCCGAATTGCCGCACGCGCTTGTCCGTCGACCGGTTGGATGATAGGTCTGGTGGGCAGCCATGCGGCGATTGTCGGGCGGCTTCCTCCCACCTGTCAGGAGCAGGTCTTTGCCGATGGCGCCGGGCAAATCATTGCGACTGCTTCCGTGTCCAAAGGGGTCTCGATCCTGAAGCAAGACGGTGGTTTTCGTATCGGCGGAACCTGGCGTTTCAGTTCAGGGATCGATCATGCCAACTGGGTGATCGTGTCCGGCAAGGATCCTCGTGGCGCATCGTTCGGCCAAACGCTGTTGTTCACGCTCCGCACGGATCAGGTTCAGATCGAGGATGTCTGGCACGTTGCTGGAATGTGCGGTACCGGATCAAAAGACCTGCGGCTGGATGATGTCTTTGTGCCGGATGCTTGGGTCGTCTCGCAATCCGAGTGTTTCGGCCCGGCACCGGCAGGCGCCAGGCACAATCCGGACGGCTACCTGTTTGATGTGGAGTTCATTCCGTATCTGGGCAGTCTGCACATCGGCCCGGTGCTTGGCTGCGCGGAGGGGGCCTACGACGACTGCATTGCAGCACTGCGAAAGCATGAACCCACGAAGGAGGGCGGGGCATTAAAGGCTCGGCCAATATGGCTGGAGCGACTCGCGGAGAGTGCTGCGGAGTTGAGCTGCGCCAGACACCTTTACCAAGCCATTACCTTTTTACTCCATAGCGCAGGTGTCGCCCGCAGGTCACTGTCTCTGCAAGAGTTGGTCACCCTCAAGCGCGATCGTGCGTATCTGATTCGGTTGTGCGTGCAGGCCGTGCAACGGCTGGTGTGGCAAATGGGGACTGCGGCGATTTTTGATGCGAGTCCGGTGCAACGGCACTGGCGTGACATTCAGGTGATGGCGTCCCATATGGATGTGAATTGGGATGCCGCCATGCTTGCTTATGGGGATTTTGTGCTGGATCCGCGCCAAGGTGATGCATTAGCGAGAACACTCTGAATTGCGCACTGGGGCGAGAGGGTGATCCGTCCCGGTATCCGACATTGCTTCGCGCGTACACAACGCTCGAAATCCTTGCCGAAAAGAAGATTCTTCATTACGGCCAACTGCTAGATATCGTACAGCCTGAGAGGTAGAACGCTTTGTTCGGATCACACCGAGTCCGCGATGTACTCACGCAGCCATTGATGCGCGGGGTCATGATGGGAGCGCTCATGCTAGAGCATGGCTATCTTTTAACTGGAACCCTCTAGTGCATTGGCAAGACACAGCGCCTCATCGCTCAACGACTTGCAGAAGGCATCGACGAAGATAGAGGAGGGCCGATAATCAGGCCTGATCAACATAACGCGATAGGGAATGGACACATTGATCGGCCGAATGGCCAATCCTCTGCCTGATTCCTCCACGGCGGTCAAAGGGTTGATAATCGCCACCCCCAACTGTTGCCTGACCATGGCACAGACCGATGCGGCGTTGGTTGTTTCGATGACGGTATGCCGTTCGACTCCGGCCTGACGAAAGTGCTCATCGAGCGTCTGACGATAGATGTCCAGACCCGAAAAGTTGATGAAATCGACACCGCGAAAATCTTCCATTACGAGCAGCGGCCTGGACAGCAAAGAGTGACCCTCTGGCAGTATGCAGACCATGTCGGAACAAAAGAGCAATTCCCCTTGGGTGCCTCGAGGTACATGCTCACCCTCGGTCAATCCGAGGTCGTAACGCTGGGCGCTGAGTGACTCTTCCAGTAAGGGGGATTCCTGTGCAGCAATGCTCAAGCCTATGCCGACATGCTGTTGCTGAAAGTGCTTACAGACCTTGGGCAACAGCGTCTGGGAAAACAACGGAAGGCAGGCGACGCTCAGTTGGCCATGTTCGAAGCGACGGATCGACTGTGCAACGCTGTTGATTCGTTCCAACCCGATGTAGGAACGTTCAACTTCTTCGAGCAGCATAATGGCCTGAGCCGTCGGTACCAACCTCCCTCCCTCTCGATCAAACAGCCGAAGGCCAGAGATGCTTTCAAGCCGCGCCAGTTCCCGACTGACCGTGGGTTGGGAAGTAAATAGTAAGCGGGCCGCTCCGGTGACGCTCCCCGCCTGCATGATGGCGCGGAAGACTTCGATATGCCGTATGGAAATTCCCACACCTGGCCTCCGTCAGTTGATCAAGGCCTATATCAAAACTGAATCGACTAGCAAAGAATAGATATTTTATTGAATGCTGAATGGTCGACATGATGGCTTCTCTCTTTACTTCAGATTGAATACCTCCATGCCCAACCATTCCGTTTTCCAGCAATTAGCCGAGACTGCGAGACAGCACGGCACCCCGCTCTGGTGTTATGACGCGAAGACCATCAGGGCACGCATCGACCAACTGCAAGGCTTCGATGTCATTCGATACGCGCAAAAAGCCTGTTCCAACCTGCATATTCTCCGGTTGATCCGCGAACAAGGCGTGCGGATCGATGCCGTATCACTGGGTGAAATCGAGCGGGCGCTGCTCGCTGGATACAGCCCTGCCGGCGACCCGGCAGGCATTGTTCTGACTTGTGATCTGTTCGATGAAGCGACATTGCGACGCGTCGTCGAACTGAACATTGAGGTCAACACCGGCTCGATTGATATGCTCCGCCAATTGGGCCAACAGTCTCCCGGCCATCGCGTCTGGCTGCGGATCAATCCAGGGTTCGGCCATGGCCACAGCCGCAAGACCAATACCGGTGGTGAAAACAGCAAGCATGGGATCTGGCATGACCAGGTTCAAGAAGCGCTCAGCGTGATTCGGCAATTCGGGCTGAAGCTGGTGGGATTGCACATGCATATCGGTTCAGGTGTGGATTACGCGCACCTTGAGCAAGTGGGCTGTGCCATGGTCTCGGCCGTGAGGGCACTCGACCACGATATCGAAGCTTTCTCCATAGGCGGGGGGCTTTCCACGCCTTATCGTGTGGGGGATGAACCGGTGGATATCCAGCGTTATGCGAACGCATGGCGCCAGGCCAGACAGGACATCGAGGCTTTTCTCGCTCACCCGGTACGGATGGAGATCGAGCCCGGTCGCTTCCTGGTAGCCGAGTCAGGCTATTTGGTTACCGAAGTCCGCGCGGTCAAAAAAGTCGGTAGCCAAAACTTCATCCTGGTGAACGCCGGCTTCAATGACCTGATGCGGCCAGCCCTCTATGGCGCCTATCACCACATGACCTTGCTGGACTCCCAAGGTGTCCCGGTCAGTCGTCCGGAGCACCTCTGTGTAGTGGGAGGTCCCCTGTGCGAATCCGGCGATATTTTTACGCAGGATGAACAGGGCGTCACACCCCGTTTGTTACCTGAAGCGCAGGTTGGCGACTTGCTGGTCATGCACGATACCGGCGCGTACGGCGCCTCCATGTCATCCAATTACAACAGCCGCACACTGTTGCCGGAAGTGTTGATCGAGCAAGGGCAAGCTAAATTGATTCGACGTCCCCAGCCGTTGTCGGACTTGCTGGCCTTGGAGTTGGGGCTTTAAAGCCAAGTGGTGATCGAAACCGATCTATCAATGAGCTGCGAATCTCTCCATGCTTGCGCCCCCCCCTCATACAACGCGACACCTGCGCTTCCTGCCGTGCAAAAAGGCGGAACGGGAAACGAAACTCACATCTAGCGTCGCGTTCCAGTCGTACCATTGGAAAAGCTCAATGAGGGTACACATAGAGGTAGAGAAATTTTCGAACTTAAAATTTTCCTTTATTTTCAGCGACAAAGAAGAAGGTTCGATTCAGGCTTCACCATGAATATCAAGGGCTTGCGTGAGATACCTCATGCAGGCCCTTAGTTTTTTATTGCCGCAATTCCTATTTTGTAGACGTCACCTTCTTCCCTTTGCGGTTGCGGATGTATTGCTTAGTCATCACTACGGTGGTGTGACCAAGCTGGTCCATTACCTCCCGGATGTTGCCGGTTGACTCAGAAACTGCCCCGTCCTCGGATCGAAGTGGCGCACAAAGTGAACGTGCCTGGAACCGAAGGGCTGGTCGCTGACCCCGGGCCCTCTGATCACCTTGACGCTGTTCATCCGGTGGATTGGTATGAAGTGCCGGTTATCCATTGGTACGAAATGCCGGTTGTGCATTGGCACGAAATGCCGGTTTCCCATATGAAACGGGCCCGTGTGGAAATGGTGGAATTGCCCGCATTGCTGTGGCTGCCCACTGACCAGAACGGTCGGGTGAGGATTTTGACCGAGGCCGCCACCGCTGATTGCCTCCAGGGAGAGGCTGCTTGCCAGAAGCCCCGCGACCAAGAGCAGGAGCTGTTTGAAGATACGCATAGCGCCACCTCTGACGGTCCCCCTGCACTAAATTATAGTGCGCCATGGACCCCGGCCTGGCCTTGGCGCTGAAGTAGACATCTAACCAAACGGCGGGTGAGCAGAAAGTAATAACCTATAAATTACCTTCTAATTCATTGTGTTACAGAGCGGATGTCCTAATTTTTACCATATCTCGGCACGACCCCGAAAAGATGCCGCAAAAAAATCTCAAACCACTGGGTATAAGGCTTGTGGCGGCGTGCCTCGGAAAGAATTGAGGCAGGAATATTCGTGTAAGCCATTGAATTATATGAAGATATCGAGTGGAATTAAAATCCCCCGCTCGTAAGGGCGTGCCGGGTCGATTCCGGCTTCTTACCATGAATATCAAGGGCTTGCGTGAGATACCTAATGCAGGCCCYTTTTCTTTACTCTGCAAAAACCAGCCTCTGCTCCAATCCATCACGTTACGCATCCGAACGGACTACCCGGTCATGCTCACGCAAAAAGAATCACCTCAGGCATGAAGTCCATGCAGGGCCTGGTTTTGCAATAGGGATTTACAAAGCAGTCTCTCAATAAAGGTGACGAGGTCAAGATGGATGTCTTCTGAAGTTTTTGCCTGCAACTGCCGACTCAAGCTCCTTGCAGTAATCGGAGGGCACTTTATGCCCTTATTTTTTTGAGGGTGCTGGATGAAACAAAGACAAGTTTCGCTGTTGGCTCTGTTGTTTATGTTTTTGACAGGTTGCACGACTACGCCACCCAAAGATCAAAGCAATCTCTGCAATATTTACCATGAGTATCCCGACTGGTACGAGGACTCGCTGGAAATGCAGAGTGAATATGGGACGCCTGCGCATGTGGCCATGGCGATAATGAAGCAGGAAAGCAGCTACGTGGCTGACGCATTGCCGCCTCGTGACTACCTGCTCTGGGTGATCCCTTGGGGGCGAGTCAGTTCGGCTTATGGTTATGCGCAGGCTCAAGATCCGGTGTGGGGCGAGTACAAGGGCGATACTGGCAACGGCGGTTCGCGTGACAGCTTCGACGACGCGATCATGTTTATCGGTTGGTACACCACTGGCACCCACCGCCAGCTCGGAATCTCCAAATGGGACACCTACAATCAGTACCTGGCTTACCACGAGGGGCGTGGGGGCTATAGCCGCAATACCTATCGCAGTAAGCCGTGGCTGATGCAGGTTGCCCAGAAAGTGCAAAAGCAGTCAGAGATTTACAGCGCCCAACTCAAGCAGTGCCGTCAAGAGTTGGAAGACGAACGTAGTGGGTGGTTTTAGAGAGGCAATGCCATCGATTCCGTTGCCCGGCGTTATCTGAAACCAAGGGTTCGCGAGCGAACGCTGTGCAAACCCTTGGTTGTTTCTGCTTCATTTCATCTGTCTAGATCGTGGTTGCCTGATGTTTTTCAGGACGCCGGATCTGCCTTGCGGCGATCGCTGCCGGTCGGGTTGCCGGTATCGATCAGCCTTCTTTCCAGCAGTACGTTTTCCAAAGCCTGGCGGTCTGACGGGTTCATTTGATGTTCTCGCTCCTTGAGTTCCAACAGGATCGGGCTGGACCATTGGCGATAGATTTGTTCAGCACTACGATTGGGTGACATGGGTACCTCCTTGATCAGGCTCCTGCCAATAAAGGCGCCGCAGTTCGATACGCAAAATACCCTAGTCGACGAAGCGGGTTCTCGCCACTGCTTTACGTCGGACTTGCATTTCCCCAGATGCCCGTAGCGGCCGTGCGCTGTACGTAGTCGCTAAAGTCGCGTGCCGGCCGACCCAGTGCCCGTTGTACGCCATCGGTCACGGGCGTGTTGCGGCCATCGAGCACAGTCGTGAACAGATACAGCACCAGATCGATCAACTCCGGGGGAAGTTGTTCCTGTTCCAATGCTTGTCGATAGGCATCCGCTGGTACGGCCACGAATTCGATGTTGCGATGGGTGGAGCGGGCGATCTCGGTCACGGCTTCGGCAAAGGTCAGCGCCCGAGGGCCAGTCAATTCATAGAGCTGGTTGGTGTGTCCGGGTTGGGTCAGTGCGGCGACGGCACATTCGGCGATGTCCTCTGCATCGACAAAGGGTTCGGCGACTCGGCCGACGGGGAGTGCGAGTTCGCCTTGCAGAATGGGTTCAAGAAAGTGCGCCTCGCTGAAATTCTGGCAGAACCAACTGGCCCGCAGAATCGTCCAGTCAATCCTGCTGTTCTGTACGACACGTTCGGCCTGTTCTGCTTCGATCTCACCGCGCCCGGATAACAAAACCAGTTTGCGGACTCCGCTTTTCACTGCCAGGTCGGTGAACGCCTGAATGGTTTCAAGGGCGCCTGGAACGGCGAGATCAGGTTGGAAGGAAATGTAGACCGCATGAGCGCCATCTATCACCGCGTCCCAGGTTGATCGATCTTCCCAGTCGAAAGGGGGATTCGCATCGCGGGAGCCTTGGCGAACGGGCAAGCCGGCCGCTTCGAGTCGTTGTGTGATTCGCCGCCCGGTTTTGCCCGTGGCGCCAAGGACCAGTGTGATTGGTTGATCGGTTTTCATCGCGTTCATCTCCATCGGTTAATGTGAGTGATACTCACGTTTAAAAGATGATAGATGCTCATGTTTTGTCGTCAACCCATCAGATCGAATTGCCCGACGTGTGGACATCTGATATTGGGCGTAAGGAGTGGCGATGCTAAGGTGAGTACATGTCACGTTATTGACCGGGAAATTCGCTCGTGCGCAAAAAAACCTCTGAAACCCTCGAACAGCCTGCTGCGCAAGCGGTTCGACGCAATCCCATGCAACAGCGCAGCCGTGAGCGTCAGGAGCGGATATTGGCGATGGCGACTCAATTGATCGCAGACAAGGGCAGCGATCAGCTCAAGATGAGTGAAATCGCCGAGCGCTCCGAAATCTCGATCGGTTCTCTTTATCAGTACTTTCCCGACAAGAGTTCCGTCATCCGGATGCTGGCCGAACGCTACAACGCTGAGAGCCGTCGTTGCATTACAGAGGCAATGGAGGCGGTCGAGGATGCCCAGGGTTTGCAGGCGGCTTATTCGCAGTTGCTCGATCAGTATTACGAGATCGTGATGGCGACACCGGTGATGCGTGACATCTGGTCCGGCATGCAGGCCGACAAACAGTTGTTGCAGCTGGAGCTGGGGGAGAGTCGGGTTGCCGGAGCGCTGTTGGCCCAGGCCATGCTTCGCGTATTTCCGCAAAGCGATGAGCTACAGGTTCAGGAGTCCGCGTTTTTGATTTGGCACCTGGGCGAGGCGACCATGCGGTTGGCTGTCACTTGTACGCCAGAGGAAGGACGCGCGCTGGTCGAGGCGTTCAAGCGCATGTCCCTGCGCGAGGTCATGGACCCAGCGTGCAGGGACATCTAATCGCAGTAAAAGCCTGGCAGTTGTTTCAATTTCCTAAACGAAAGGTTGGCCGGCAAAGCCGCGCGGCAGTCGTTGCAGGCCGGCCATCGCAGTCAGTCGCTCGGTCCAGGCTGAACGCCAGTTATTGGCGGTGTGGACGGCTTTGGCTTTGCGTGCTGCGCGGCGGGCAGCGTTGCGTTCGGTCTTGCGGGCTTCCTTGTATGCGTCGGTGTTTCGGCAGCTTCTGCATTTCACCCGATTGAGTTCGCGGGTCGATACGAGGTTGTTGCCGTTGTGACCGCAGGCCAGGTGCCCGCTGACTTTGAAGTGAGTGACCATTGGAACGTCTCCTTGGTGACGTGTGATCGGTTGACCCCACGTGAGCGGTGACGTTCGTTTGGTTTTGCGCAACAAAAAATCCCGGCGCCAGGTCGGGTTGTGAGAGAGGGTGAAAACCTGGCAGGCAGCCAAACGTTCGGAGACGTCACCGTCACCGATCATGCTGCCCGAATCGGACCTGTCCTCGTACCGCAAATCCGCGACGGATCATCTGAACCGGGGCAGAGGCGGGTCGACAGGTTTGAGTGACGACAGCGTGTGCCGAATCAGCGGCGCGTCCTTCTCGATGTCGTTCAGGCGATCACGAATTCTGAGGGCGGTGGGGTGCCCGCCTTGATGATCGACCCAGTCGGCGATTTCCTTGCAGGCCGCGGCCAAGCGGGCCTGACGGGAGTCCAGCAAGGTGAGCAGGGTGGTGATGGACTCTTTTTCGGACATGGGAGACACCTCCGTTCAAGAAACCTGAGTGTGGCAGCAAAAAGCCCGCCGGGAGCGAGCTTTCTGCCGAATGGGTTACTGATCCTTCTGCAATTTCAGTATAGACCCGTTCAAAAATGGTGACGGGCCGTCAACTTTGTCGGGCTGTCACTTGTGATTTAGCGTTCAACAACCGGCAAACGCGCTGGGCGTCTTCCTCAACATCGTATCCGTCACCGATGAAGCCTTGGGTTCGGGTATCGGCGATGCGGTACCAGGCCGCGGCATCCGGTGGCAGGTGGTCATATTCACCCGCACGGCGGCCATGGATGATGATCCTGTTGCAACGCTTCACTACGAAAATCTCTTCCATGGCGTCTCCGCAGCTGATTCGTGTACAGATCAACTATAGAAGCCATTGGTGATCGTGCAAAAAACAGGCAGGTTAATTCGTCGGCTCAGGTGCCGCCGGATTTACGCCAGCACCGCGACCGCTTTGATTTGTGCCCAGAGTTGCTGACCGGAATGGACGTTCAATTGGTCGCGGGAATAACGCGTGATCCGTGCAAGCAGCGGCGAGCCTGCGGCGTCCAGGCGAATCAGCACATGGGCGGCGTTGTCGGCATTCATTTCACTGACCACCGTGACCGGCAGGCGATTGAGAATGCTGCTTTGCTCGGCACTGTGCAGGCTCAGGCTCACATCCCGCGCCTGGACCTTGCAGCGCAGTGTCTGACCCGTATCCATCGGTGTGTGAGGCACACGAATGTTGAGAGTGGTGTCGGGCAACTGCAGGCTGAGCAGTTGATAGTCGGCGTCATAGGCGCTCACGCGACCTTCGATCACCACACCGGCGTCATCCCCCATTGCCAGCGGCAAGTCGAGGCGCGCCAGGGTCTGGCCGATCGGGCCGCTGGCCAGCGCTTTGCCGTTGCTCAGCAACACGATATGGTCGGCCAGCCGCGCAACTTCATCCTGGGAGTGGCTGACGTACAGCACCGGGATGTCGAGTTCGTCGTGCAGACGTTGCAAGTAGGGCAGGATTTCACTTTTGCGCTGGGCATCGAGCGCGGCCAGAGGCTCGTCCATCAACAGCAGTTTCGGGCTGGTGAGCAGTGCGCGGGCCATGCCGACGCGCTGTCGCTCACCGCCCGAAAGGTGTTGTGGGTGCCGGTCCAGCAAATGGCTGATGCCCAGCAACTCGGTGGCGTGGGCCATATCGACCCGACGCTGCGACTTGGGGATGCGCTTGAGGCCGAACTCCAGGTTGGCCAACACCGACAGATGAGGAAACAGGCTGGCTTCCTGGAACACGTAGCCGAGCGCGCGTTTGTGCGGCGCGACGAACACCCTGTTTTCGCTGTCTTGCCAGACTTCATCGTTGACCTGGATAAAGCCTTGATCGGCCCGTTCCAGGCCGGCAATGCAGCGCAGGCAAGTGGTCTTGCCCGAGCCGGAGTGACCGTAAAGCGCAGTGACGCCACGCCCCGGCAGTTGCAGGTCGACGTCCAGGGCGAAGCTCGAGTAGCGTAGTTTCAGGCGCATTTGAATCATCGATCAGCTCCAGCCCACTTTGGTTTTTCGGCTGGAATACAGCGCCAGCAAGACGACAAACGAGAACATCAGCATCGCCCCGGCCAGCCAATGGGCCTGGGCATATTCCATGGCTTCGACGTGATCGTAGATCTGCACCGAGACCACGCGGGTCTTCTCGGGAATGTTGCCGCCGATCATCAGCACTACGCCGAACTCGCCGACGGTGTGAGCGAAGCCGAGAATGGCTGCGGTAATGAAACCGGGGCGGGCCAGGGGCAGCGTCACGCTGAAAAAGGTGTCCCAGGGATTGGCCCGCAGCGTCGCGGCCACTTCGAGCGGGCGCGTGCCGATTGCGGAAAATGCGTTTTGCAGCGGCTGGACCACGAACGGCATCGAATACAACACCGAACCGATGACCAGCCCCGCAAAACTGAAGGTGAGGGTGCCAAGGCCGAGTGATTGGCTGAGCTGGCCGATGTACCCGTGAGGGCCGAGCGCCAGCAACAGATAAAAACCAATCACTGTCGGCGGCAGCACCAGGGGCAGGGCAACAATCGCCCCGACCGGGCCGCGCAGCCAGGAGCGGGTGCGCGCGAGCCATAGCGCAATCGGAGTGCCGACAATCAGCAGGATGACGGTCGTCAGGGACGCCAGTTTCAGGGTCAGCCAGATGGCGGAATAATCGGCACTCGATAGCGACATTTAGATTTCGTAACCGTAGGACTTGATGACAGCTGCCGCTTTCGGCCCCTTGAGGTAGTCAACCAGTGCCTTGGCGGCCGGGTTGTCCTTGCCCTTGTTGAGAATCACAGCGTCCTGTTTGATCGGGTCGTGCAGACTGGCTGGAACGATCCAGGCCGAACCGCTGGTGATCTTGCCGTCCTTGTAGATCTGCGACAGGGCGACAAAACCCAACTCGGCATTGCCGGTGGAGACGAATTGGTAGGCCTGGGTGATGTTCTGGCCTTCAACGATCTTCGCTTTGACCTTGTCGGTCAGACCTTCCCTGGCCAACACCTGGGTCGCCGCCAGGCCATACGGTGCAGCTTTCGGGTTGGCGATGGACAGGTGCTGGTATTCGTTCTTTTTCAGCACATCGCCCTTGGCATCGACGTAGCCTTCTTTGGCCGACCATAGCGCCAGCGTACCGACCGCGTAAGTGAAGCGCGACCCCTTGACGGTATCGCCTTCGGCTTCAAGTTTTTGCGGGGTGCTGTCGTCTGCCGAGAAGAACACTTCGAACGGCGCGCCGTTTTTGATCTGGGTGTAGAACTGGCCGGTAGCGCCAAAGGATGCGACCAGTTTATGCCCGGTGTCTTTTTCGAAATCAGCGGCGATGGCCTGGATAGGCGCGGTGAAGTTGGCAGCGACAGCCACCTGGACTTCGTCCGCCTGGGCTGAGCCCAAGGCGAATACGGCGAGAAGGCTTGTCAGGCAGGCAGGGGCAAAACGTGAGGCACCAATGGTCATGAAACGGCTCCGTTAAAGGCAATTGCAGCAGGTTAATCGTTATGTACAAAAATATATAGCGAATTGCCTTTGAACGGAATGTGCTGTCACAAAACTGTATACAATTTTAACGCAAGTGCTGCTCAGGGGTGACGTAGCAGTCTGGCTAATCCTTCTTCAGCCAGTTGTCGAGTGAGTGCCGCGGTGGTCAATTCAACCCCGAGGGTAAAGGCCTGGCCGGCCCAGAGGTTGCTGAAGTCCGCTTCACCTTTGGCCCGCAGAGGCATCAGCGCGCCACCGGCAAGGGGGAAGGCCGGGGCCTTGGCGCTCATGGGCCCCAGTTCACGCATCACCCGATTGAGGATGCCCCGGGCCGGGCGACCGGTGAACACGTTGGTGACGGCCGTCTCGCTTTCCCTGGCGGTGCGCAAGGCTTTGTGATGGGACGGACTGACCTTGGCCTCTGGGGTGAACAGGTACGCCGTACCCACCTGCACTGCCGAAGCGCCCAGCATGAAGGCGGCGGCGACGCCTCGTGCGTCAGCGATGCCGCCGGCGGCAATCACCGGCACTTTCACCGCATCGACGACTTGCGGCACCAGGGCGAAAGTCCCCACCTGACTGCTCAGGTCATCGCTGAGAAACATCCCGCGATGGCCCCCGGCTTCGTAGCCCATGGCAATGATTGCATCGCAGCCATGCTGCTCAAGCCACACCGCTTCTGCGACGGTGGTGGCCGAGGACAGCACTTTCGCACCGGTGGCTTTGACCCGGTCAAGCAGGGATTTTTCCGGCAGGCCAAAGTGAAAACTCACCACTTCAGGGCGAAACGCTTCGACCACTTCGCAGGCGGCGTTATCGAATGGCGCCCGGTTGGACACCGGTGTTGGCGCATCAAAGTCGGCGCCGAGTTCCTGGTAGTAGGGTTGCAGCAGGTTTTTCCAGTCCTGCGCGCGTTGTTCATCAGGGGCTGGAGGCTGATGACAGAAGAAGTTGACGTTGATCGGGCGCTGGGTGTGTTGGCGGATGGTTTTCAGCTCTTCGCGCAATTGATCCGTGCTGAGCATCGCCGCCGGCATCGAGCCCAGCCCGCCGGCATTGCAGGCTGCAATCACCATGGACGAGTTGGTGGCACCGGCCATCGGCCCCTGAATGATCGGCAGTTCGATCCCGAGCAGGTCAAGAATGCGGGTATCTGGCCATTGGTTCATGTGCTGTGTTCTCCGACATTGAAGCAGGGCAGGGACGGTAGAACAGGATTTGTAACGCAACGACTGGCGCAAGGCCAGTCGTCATTTCAGCGGCTGAGGCTTTTTCAGCGTCGGTGGAAGCCGCCACCCCCACCGCCGAAGGAGCGATTCATAAACCCGGAAGAGTCGTGAAAACTGTTGAAGCGATCATTACCGAAGGAGCGCGCATCGTATTCTCGGTTGAGATTCTGGACCTGGGCCGTGTTGGCCGAATCGAGATGGGTTGCACCGCCCTGGACCATCGATTGCCAGCCGCTGTCGGTCCTCTTGTAAACGTTGCCATCATGGCCGGCGTACACGTTGTCGCCGACATGCGCAACGCTGCCGTTGCGATCGTGAATGCCAGCGTATTGGGTGGTGTTGCCGGTATTGGGGTTGTAGACGGCCCCGCGATTGGCGGTGACCTGGGTGCCGGTACGGACGTTGCCGGCCGTCACGTGCTGGCCGGCAATGGCCCCGCCGTTGGGGCCGACGGCCACACCGCTGCGGCCAGCGGCATAGTTGCCGGTGTAGACGTTGTGTACCGCGCCACGCTGGCCGGCCGCGGCGATGCCGGTGCGCGAGTTGTAGGAGGCTCCAACCTGACCGGCCCAGCGATTGCCGGTCCAGGCGTTGTAACCGCCGCCGTAGCGGCTGACCGAAGCCCGGTCGCCCCACTGGCGGTAGATGTTGCCGGTCGTGCCGGCCCAGCCACCGGGGCCCCAGGCGACGGCGCCGCCATGATAGCCGTAAGCGGCACCGCCCCAAGGCATTGGCGCCGGGTACAAATGTGGCCCCCAAGCGTAACCCCAACCGTAATTGCCCCACCACGGATAGGCGCCCCAGCCCCAACCCACGGCGACCGTGCTGCCGCCCCAACTCCAGCCGAAACCGAAGCCGAAGGTCCAGCCTGTCCAGGGTGTGTAGCGAATCGCCACGCCAAAGCCATAGGTCACCGGCGGGCCGTACCAGACACTGCCCACCCACGGCGTATACGGATAACCGGTGCCATACACCACCACACCGCTGTCAGGGTCCAGCGTCGAACCCTGGTACCCCGGCGTGTAACCGACGACGACCGTATCGCCACTGGCTTCGTAGACTTTCACGTAAGTGACGTAGTGCATCGGTGAACTAGGCGGGATCGAATAAATCACCGCCGGCACCGAAGAGGCGACCGTCCAGGGGCCTTGCACCGACGTGGCCACGAACCAGACACCGTTCTCCACTGCGTACCAGCTTTGTGCATCGACCATGATGATCGGCATCGGGCTGTTGACCACGTATTGCAGGGGCGTGCCTTTGATGGCCTTGAGTTGCGGTTCGCCGTCAAATGCCGGCTTGCTCATTTTCACCTGGCTTTTCTTGATCGCCGAGGTCTGCGCAATGGTCGCTGCAATGGCCGCTTCCCTGGCTTGCGGTGTACCGGCCACCGAGGCTTTTACGTTTTCCTTGGGGCTGTCATCGGGAATGTTGGCGAAGTCTGCCGGCAGTTTGTCTGCGCCGACAAAGGTCCAGGGGCCTTTCATGTCTCCGGCGCGGAACCAGCGACCCGAGATCAGCACGTAGCTGTCCTGGTCACCGATCTCCTTGAAAATATGCCCGGTGGTGTTGGTCACATACAGCAGCTTGGTGTTCTGGATCGGCTGCCATTGCGGCGGGCCGTCAGTGACGATCAGCTCGGTCGGCACCGTGGCGATATAGATTTGCGGAATCGGCGGTTTGGCCAGTGTCGGTATCTTGTCCTTCGGATCGCTCTGGCCCGTCAGCAGGTCTACCTGGTGACCCTGGATCGCAGCTTTCTTGGCTTTCTCCAGCTCGGCTGAAGGCGGGTGCAGTGGCGCATACTGCCCGCCCAGATTGTCCGCCACCATCCAGCCATCGAACACGTGCAGGTAATGTTTGCCCTTCGCATCCTTGAGCAGCAGCGGCCGGGTGTTGATCACCCGCTGCAGTGAGGTGCCATCAACGGGGCGATAGGCAGGCTCGCCATCGATGTACACCAGCAGTGCGGGTACCTCGGACGAAATAATGGTCGGCGGGGTATTTTCCAGCGGCTCGCTGCCGGACTTTTGCTCGGCGGCGATGACGCCGAGCGCGGCTTCGAGTTGGTCGAGGGAAATGCTTTTCGTGCGGTTCTCGGCGTCTTGCTTCACCGCGGCGACCCAGCTGTCAGCCTTGGTTGCGCTATCGGGGAAATCGGCCTTGGTGATGGTGTAATGGTCGAGCGCCACCCAGCGGGTGGCCTTGTCGACCAGCGTGTGTGCGCTGAACTGCACGATGCCGTAGGTGGATTTGCCATCGGTGCCCGTGGCCTCCACGGCAGTCCGCGCGTTCAGGGTGTAGCCGTCCCAACTGTCCAGTTGCGGTTGGTAGATGGTCAATTTGGTGTCGCCGGCAGCCAGCACCTGTGGCCAGCTGGGGGAGGCGGTCGCCTGATTCGCGGGAGGTTGGGCGGGCTGCTCCGGTGCTGCCTGAACGCCGCTGAGCGGAACCAGACAGAGCATCAGTAAAACGCTGAATAAACGCAGTTGAGGCATTGTCAGCTCCATCGACAAGACAGTTTGTTGCGGCATTTCAAGGTTGCGAAAAGCATAGCCGCCGTCAATGAAAACGCTCGGCGGTTTGCCTGATTGGCTTAAAGTCGGGTACGGCAATCCGTTGCCATGTGTTATTTCAATGGCTCCACCACCAGACTGATTCCATTGAGAGGCCGTAATGTTCAAAGGTATTTTGATCGACAAAGACGACAGCGGTTACCGGGCCACACTGCAAGAGATCCAGGACGATCAGTTACCCGAGGGCGATGTCACGGTGCGTGTTGCCTACAGCACGCTGAACTTCAAGGATGGCCTGGCGATCACCGGCAGCAGCCCGGTGGTGCGTAAATTCCCGATGGTGCCGGGCATCGATCTGGCCGGTGTCGTTGAAGTCAGCGACCATCCGGACTACAAGGTCGGTGACCAGGTCCTGCTCAATGGCTGGGGCGTGGGTGAAGGGCATTGGGGGGGATTGGCGCAGAAGGCTCGCCTGAACGGTGACTGGCTGATCCCGCTGCCCAAGGCATTCACCGCTGCCCAGGCGATGGCCATCGGTACGGCGGGCTACACGGCCATGCTGTGCATCCTGGCCCTTGAGCACAATGGCGTTACGCCCGAACAGGGTGAAATCCTGGTCACCGGCGCCAACGGTGGTGTCGGCAGTTTCGCCATCGCGTTGCTGAACAAGCTCGGCTACCGGGTGGTGGCTTCCACCGGGCGTACGTCGGAGCATGACTACCTGAAGCAACTGGGTGCTGGCGAAATCATCGACCGCGCCACGCTGTCCGAGCCAGGCAAGCCGCTGGCCAAGGAACGTTGGGCGGCCGTCATCGACTCGGTCGGCAGCCACACCCTGGCCAACGCTTGCGCCAGCACCAGGGCCAATGGCACCGTCGCGGCATGCGGTCTGGCGCAAGGCATGGACTTTCCTGCATCCGTTGCGCCGTTCATTTTGCGCGGCGTGACCCTGGCCGGTATCAACAGCGTGACCCAGCCCAAGGCCAAGCGCGTAGAGGCCTGGAATCGCCTGGCCAGGGATCTGGATTTCAACCTGTTGCCGCTTATCAGTCACGAAATCGGCTTGAGCGAAGCCATCGAAGCCGCGCCGCGCTTGCTTGCCGGGCAGTTGCGCGGGCGCGTGGTAGTGGATGTGAATCGCTGATTACGGCGACTCGCGCTCCAGCAACTGCCGTTTGCGCTCGACACCCCAGYGATAGCCCGACAGGTTGCCATCGCTGCGCACCACGCGATGGCAAGGGATCGCCACGGCCAGGCTGTTCGCGCCGCAGGCTTGAGCCACGGCGCGAACGGCTTTCGGCGAACCGATGCGTAGGGCGATGTCGGCGTAGCTCGCCGTGCTTCCGGCAGGGATCTCCCGCAGCGCTTGCCAGACCCTTTCCTGAAATGCGGTGCCGCGCACGTCCAATGGCAAATCAAGGCCAATGGCCGGCGCCTCAATAAAGCCGACGACTCTGGCAATCAACGCCTCGAACTTCTGGTCAGCACCAATCAGGTTGGCGCGCCGAAACTTGTCTTGCAGATCACAAACCAGTTGGTGCGGATCATCGCCGAGCAGGATCGCGCAGACCCCGCGCTCACTCTGCGCCACCAGAATCGCGCCCAGCGAACACTGGCCGACGGCAAAACGAATGTCGTTGTTTTGACCGGCGGCGCGGTAGTCCCCGGGTTTCATTCCCAGCAGTTGGTCTGCCGCTTCATAAAACCGGCTGTTGGAGTTGAAGCCGGCGTCATACAGGGCATCGGTCACCGAGCCGCCGTCTGCCAGTCGCTCGCGTACCTTGCGTGAACGATGGGCATCGGCGTAGCCCTTGGGCGTCAGGCCGGTGACGGCTTTGAACACACGATGGAAGTGAAAGCTGCTCAGGCCCGCCGCCTCGGCCAATTCGCCCAGGGCAGGCAGCGTTTCGGCGGTTTCGATCTGGCGGCACGCGGCGGCCACGATGGCGGCATGTTGCGCGGCGACTTCGCTCTGATCCTTTGTCGCGCGTTTGCTCGGACGATAACCCGCGGCCCGGGCCTGTTCGGCGCTATCGAAGAATTCGACGTTCTGCGGCTTGGGCAAGCGCGCGAGGCTGCTGGGGTTGCAATAGATGCCTGTGGTCTTCACGGCATAGACAAACTGCCCGTCAGCCTTGGGGTCGCGCGCGACCACGGCGGCCCAGCGCGGATCGTTTTCGATGGAGATCTTGGTCGATTGGGTAGTCATGGCGTCACGTCCATTGAGGGGTTGCCTGCACATTAACCATGGGGCAATTCCCACACACTCCGGCGCTTGCGGTCAAATTCGCAGTCTTTATCTGGCGGTGCGGAAGGTGAAGTTGATGCGTTGCTCGCCCAGTCTCGGGTGATGGCCGTCCTTGATCGGCAACACGCCGTGATAACGCAGGCGATCCACGCCACCCCAGACGACGATGTCGCCATGCAGCAGGGGGATGCGCTGGCTGTTGTCGCCGCGTGCAAAGCCACCGAACAGGAACATCGCCGGCAGCCCCAGCGACACAGAAACGATGGGGGCTGCGTAGGAATGTTCGTCCTTGTCTTGATGCAATGACATTTTTGCCCCGGGGATGTAGCGGTTGATCAGGCAGGAATCCGGCGCAAAATCGGGGAAACCCGCTGCCAGTGCCGCCGCTTGTGCCAGTTGCAGAAACACCTCGGGCATCATTGGCCAGGGCCGGCCGGTCTGTGGATCATCGCGGGTGTACCGATAACCGCTGCGGTCAGTGGTCCAGCCGAATGTGCCACAACTGCTCAGGGCGACCGACATGGTAAAGCCGCCGGGCGTGACCATCTGCCGAAACGGCGCAGCCGCCAGCACCGCCTCCAGGGCGGGCAGCAAACGCTCCAGCCAGGGCAGGGCGAAGCCTCTAAGTACGTAGGACTGTTCACCAATCTGCTCGCGCCTGGGTTGTTGCTCGGGCTCTGCATCGGCAAACAGATCGAAAGTCAGCGGATTCATGGGTTCATGACGCATCGTGAAAGATGATTCCAAGGGTATGCCGTTTGCCGCTGTGCAGGCGACTCACGCCGTGGCGCAGGGTCACGCGATAGTAACCGCGAACGCCTTTGACCGGCCGCTGGTTGACGGCAAAGATCACCCCGTCGCCTTTCTTCAGGCTGATGACCATCGGGCGTGACTGCATTCGCGGGCGCTGTTCGGTCAGGACAAACTCGCCACCGGTGAAGTCTTCTTCGGGTTCTGACAGCAGAATCGCCACTTGCAGTGGGAAAACATGCTCACCGTATAAATCCTGATGCAAACAGTTGTAGTCCTGCGGACCATATTGCAGCAATAACGGTGTCGGACGGTTCTGACCAGCGGCATGACAGCGTTCGAGGAAGGCTTGATGGGTTTCAGGAAAACGCTCGGGCAAACCCATTTGTTCCTGCCAGCGATTGGCGATGGGCACCAGGCGCGGGTAGAGCGCACTGCGCAAGCGGGCCACCAATTCCGGCAACGGGTAGTTGAAATACTTGTATTCGCCGCGGCCGAACCCGTGACGAGCCATCACCACGTGCGAGCGAAAGGGCTCGGTTCGAGGGTACAAGGCGCTGACCTGATCACAAGCCTTGTGGCTCAACAGTGACGGGATGACGGCGCAACCGTCCTGATCAAGTTGCTGTTCCAGCCAGGGCCAGTCCAGCCTGTCCAGATATTGCTCGCTCATTGCCGGGCCTCTTGTTGTTGAGGTCGCTAGTCTGCACGGCAAAAATAAAGCTGGCACTCCGCTGCTTGCGGTCGAACTGCGAATGGGAGCGGACGTCCATTGTCGCTCCGGATCGCGTTACAGCGCTTTGCTGACGCTGATTTCGCTGATGACGTCGTCTTGTCCATGAAGGGCATCCAGCGCCGCTTTGGCTTCTTCCGGGGTGCCGTTTTCAAGCTGGGCAAACTCGAAGCGGCGCTCACCGTTGAGTTTGTATTTGATGACGTACTTGGTCGTTTGGGCCACGGTTGTATCTGCCTGTCTTGTGTTTCGGGTTCGCTGATCAGCTCAGTTTCGTGCTGGAACGGCGAATGATTTTGATCGAGTGGGTCAGGGTGGGTTTGCGCGTCACGCTGATAGCGCGGCGGTTGACGGTGTCGATCGTGATGTTCCAGAAACCGGTGCTGGGAGCGGTGATGCGGGCCGGAAACGTGTCGAATGCGCCGCCGTGATAGGTGTGACGACCGCCATTCTTGAAGCTGCGGAAGTTGGCGTCGTTCATCAAGCGGATGTTGCACATTTGGGAGCATTGAATGACGACAATGTCGTCTTCATTGAGGTGCTCGCGCTGATGGATAAATTTCATGAGGCGCCTCCAGAAGGGCTTTTTCTACAAAATCAAAACGATAGCATGGGCGATTGGCGCAGTTTATCAGCCCGAAGGGCTTATTATCCGGCCACTTTGACAATTAAAAACGCTAATTTCACGTTTGATGAGCGATAAAGCAGTTTGTCTCGGAGAAAAAACGCATCTGCGCTGTCCGAGCCTCTTTATCGGAGGTTTTGTATGAAGTGGGGTTTTTTGGTTCTTTCGCTGGCGGTATTGGTGAGTGGTTGTGCGAACGTCTCGGAAATCAACGAGTCGCTGCCGACCATGAACGTGATTTCTGGCAAGAAACCCCATGAATATGCGCAATGCCTGAGCGAAAAACTGGCCGACAGTCGTGGCGCCTTGCAAATCGAGCCGCACAAGGATGGGTTGCGTGTCATCGTGCCACTCAAGTATTCCTCGGGCCCGTCTGCCGTATTCGACATTGAAGAGCGTTCGGGTGGCAGCAGCATCAAGCTGCACGAGAGCATGTCCAATGTCCCGGTGCGTCCAATGGACGTACAGAATGCTGCCAACGAGTGCATTTCCGGCTGATAGACTGTCGACGATCAGCACCGATGCCGCCAAAGCCATGCTTTGGCGGCATCGTCATTTCTGGAGTCGAACATGAAGCGAGAGCAGGTCCGGGAGCGCCATGCAGAGGGTTTAATCTCTGCCACTCATGTGATTCAGAATCCGGCGGAGCTGGGGGAATGGATCGTGTTTTTCAAGAAAAGCGCCGGGCGCAGCTATTTCCTGGTGGATGACAATGATGAAGTCGAGTCTTTCAGTCGCCTTGATGATTTGATCGATACCGTGCGTGGACTTGGGATCAAGTTCGCCGAAATTCATCTGTAGGGCCGAGCGCCTTCTTTGCAGACCACCACGACACTGCGGCTCTTGTAGTTGCCGATATCGGCGCCGAGGGTCTTGTCGCTCTCCTTGAGCGAGGGCGTACCATCGGTTCCGACAATCTTGTAGCCGGTGCCGGCACAGGACGCATCGGCCTTTTCGTAGCACGCAGCCCAGGAATTGGCTTCCCCGGAGCAATCAATCGATAGGCCTTGTTCTCCGTTGCCCAGGTAGGTTTCTTCCGACGTTGCGCAGCCGCTCAGGGCCAATACCGCTAGCAAAGGCAAAATTTTGTTCATGGCTTGATCATCATCAGGGGAGGGGCTAAGGCTGAGACAGCGCCGCAGGCAAAAGGTTATAGCCAAACGCCACGTTATTGCATGCATTCATAAAAAAGCCCTGCGCAATGGCAGGGCTATTCGCATTGGACGTCGATCAGCTATTGTCCTTGCCACGTCGCTTGGGCTCCGGGTGCTCAAGCTCCAGCACCGAGGCCACTTCGATTGCCAGGGCTTCGGAAGGGAAAGGTCCGGCGATATTTTCACCGGCGACACTGGCTACCCACCATTGACCGTCTTTCACCTGATTGATCAGGAATCCGTTGACGCTTTTTACTGCCGACATCTATTTGCCTCGTTGTCTGGTTCAATCGCGCCATGATACCGCCAAACGCACTCAACGGGTGCCGAAGGGCGTATGGTGCTTCGTTCCTGGCGGTTGAAAGCCGTGCAATTGCGCAAGTCTCTGCTATGCATAAGGGCTTGCGCAGGGAACTATCGGCCAGTTTATTTCTCTATGTTGGCATCGGTTAGCCAGCGCGGGGGCATTGTAAGGTGCACGCCGCCTGATTAGACTGCGCCGAAACTCGTACACGCACAGCCCTTACAAGGACTTATATGATCAAGAAATGCTTGTTCCCAGCAGCCGGCTACGGCACTCGCTTCCTGCCAGCGACTAAAGCCATGCCCAAAGAAATGCTGCCGGTGGTGAACAAGCCACTGATCCAGTACGGCGTTGAAGAAGCACTGGACGCTGGCTTGAACGAAATCTCCATCGTCACCGGTCGCGGCAAGCGCGCCCTGGAAGACCACTTCGACATCAGCTACGAGCTGGAAAACCAGATCAAGGGCACCGACAAGGAAAAATACCTGGTCGGCATCCGCCGCCTGTTGGATGAGTGCTCGTTCTCCTACACTCGCCAGACTGAAATGAAAGGTTTGGGTCATGCGATCCTGACCGGTCGTCCGCTGATCGGCGACGAGCCGTTCGCCGTGGTACTGGCGGACGACCTGTGCGTCAACCTGGAAGGTGACGGCGTACTGAAGCAGATGGTCAAGCTGTACAAGCAGTATCGCTGCACCATCGTCGCGATCATGGAAGTAGACCCGCAAGAAACCAGCAAATACGGTGTGATTGCAGGCGACCTGATTGGTGATGACCTGTACCGCGTACGCAACATGGTTGAGAAGCCAAAGCCGGAAGATGCCCCGTCGAACCTGGCGATCATCGGTCGTTACATCATGACGCCGGACATCTTCAGCCTGATCGAACAAACCGATCCAGGCAAAGGTGGCGAGATCCAGATCACTGACGCCCTGATGAAGCAGGCGCAGGATGGTTGCGTGATTGCCTACAAGTTCAAGGGCAAGCGTTTCGACTGCGGTGGCGCCGAAGGCTACATCGACGCAACCAACTTCTGCTTCGAGAACTTCTACAAGACGGGCAAGGCGTACTGATAGCGCTTGAGCTGCTTGTATTGAATTCACCTTCTCAGGTTGTGTAGCAACAAACAGATGAAAGCCCAGGCAAACGCCCCGACTTGTTCGGGGCGTTTGCTTTTGTGCGGGCTCAGGTACGCAGGGGAACGAGAAGGTAGGTATCGCCTGACATCCATCGCTAGGAGTTGCGAAAGAAAATTCTGATTTGTTAATTGCCGGCGCAAACGATGATTGTTGTGGCTAAAAACCTCTGTATTAAATGGGATATACCAGAGCCGGTTTGCACTGCGTGACTAATGTCACGTCAAGGACGCGCTTAAAGTCGCTGAGGTTTTATGAGGAAATGGAGCTTCGTGAATGGCGTTAACAGGAAGCGTGACCCTAAAACGGTGGTTGGCTCTAAGCGTACTGATGCTCCCGGTATTGCTGGTAACAGTTGACAATACGGTGCTTGGATTCGCGTTACCAAAAATTGCCGAGGCCCTGCGTCCGAGTGCTAGCCAGCAGTTGTGGATGATCGATGCTTATTCGCTGGTATTGGCGGGGTTGCTGGTGTCGATGGGTAGTCTGGGAGATCGAGTCGGTCATCGTAAGTTGTTGCTGGTCGGGTCCTTGGGTTTTGCGATTGTGTCGGTGTTAACCGCGTATTCCGATACCGCCGCGCAACTGATTGCCGGGCGAGCCTGTATGGGTATTTTCGGTGCAATGCTGATGCCCTCAACGTTGGCGTTGATACGTTCGGTGTTCGAGGACCGAGAAGAACGCAGACTGGCAGTCGCGATCTGGGCAACGACGTTGACGGTCGGCTCGGCACTCGGTCCTTTGGTGGGCGGGGTGTTGCTGGAATTCTTCAGTTGGGGGTCGATTTTCCTGTTGGCGGTGCCCGTGTTGGTGCCACTGCTGGTGTTGGGGCCACTGTTGTTGCCCGAATCCGAGCGAGATGCTTCAGGACCGTTGGATCCGATAAGCATCCTGCAATCGATGGTAGCTCTTGGTGCCATTGTTTATGGCATTAAACACAGCGCCAGTAATGGTTTCGACTGGATGGCGCTGACAGCATTTGCAGTAGGCGCAGTTGCGGGCTGGATGTTTGTGTGTCGACAGTTACGCCTGCCAGTGCCGCTGATGGACCTGAGCCTGTTCCGCAGTGGCACCTTTAGCGGCTCTGTCGCGATCAATTTGATGAGTCTCGCGTTTCTCGTCGGTTTCGTATTCTTTGCCACTCAGTTCCTGCAGATCGTTCTTCAGATGTCGCCCTTGAGTGCTAGCCTCGCGTTGATTCCTGGTCAGGTCATGGCGATTGTAGTGGGGATGGCGGTCGTGCCTGTCGCACGGCGATTACAGGTGCATGTGCTGATACCGATTTTGATGGCGTTTGCTGGAGCGGCGTTTTTGCTGGTCGCCAGCATGGGCAGTAGCCTGACCGTTCTAGTGGTGGCTTTTGCCTTGCTGAACATTGGCGTGGGCGCAATCGCGACGGTGTCCAATGATGTGATTTTGTCAGCCGCACCACCGGCAAAGGCGGGCGCCGCGTCGGCCATTAGCGAAACGGCCTATGAAGTGGGCGTAGTTTTGGGGACGACAGTGCTCGGCGGTGTCGTCACCGCCTACTATCGCGGCGCATTGCAGCTTCCGGGGTTCCTGAGCGAAGTGCAGATGATGCTGGCGAGTGAGACGCTGTCTGGCGCCTATCATGTGGCGGCAGACTTGTCGGGTGATCAAGCAAGGGAATTGATGGCGCAGGCGGGAAGGGCATTCGAAGGTGGGATCGGTTTGGTTTCGTGGGTGACGTTCGGCTTGGCACTCATGGCGATTTTGATTGCTTGGCGCACTCTGCGGACACCGAAAACGCAATCTGCAGAGGGGCATTGATCGAAAATGAAGATTGGGCCGCGCATCGCACGGCCCGAGCATTTCAGCACAATGCTTGCTCAGCGGCCGTCCGCAGGTATGCTGTTGGCCTGCCGAGGAGATTGAAAATGGCCTACGATTTTGACCTTTATGTGATTGGTGCCGGTTCTGGCGGTGTGCGGGCGGCGCGGTTTGCTGCCGGGTTCGGCGCAAAAGTGGCCGTGGCCGAGAGCCGCTACCTGGGCGGCACCTGTGTAAACGTCGGCTGCGTGCCGAAAAAATTGCTGGTCTACGGTGCGCACTTTGCCGAAGACTTCGAGCAGGCTTCCGGTTTTGGCTGGAGCCTGGATGAAGCGCAGTTCGACTGGGCGGCGCTGATCGCCAACAAGGACCGCGAGATCAATCGCCTCAATGGCATTTATCGCAACCTGCTGGTCAACAGCGGCGTGACCTTGCATGAAGGTCACGCGAAGATCGTCGACCCGCATCAGGTCGAGATCAATGGCGAGCGCTTTACCGCCAAAAATATCCTGATCGCTACCGGCGGCTGGCCGCAGATTCCGGAGATCCCGGGGCACGAGCATGCCATCAGTTCCAACCAGGCGTTCTTCCTCAAAGAGCTGCCCAAGCGAGTGTTGGTGGTAGGCGGTGGCTATATTGCGGTCGAGTTTGCCGGGATCTTCCACGGCTTGGGTGCGCAGACCACGCTGTTGTATCGCGGCGAAATGTTCCTGCGCGGCTTCGACGGTTCCGTGCGCAAGCATTTGCAGGAAGAATTGACCAAGCGCGGCATGGATCTGCAATTCAATGCGGACATCGAACGCATCGACAAGCAGGCCGACGGCAGCCTGAAAGTCACGCTCAAGGATGGTCGCCAACTGGAAACCGATTGCGTGTTCTACGCCACGGGTCGTCGTCCGATGCTGGACAATCTCGGGCTGGAAAACACGGGGGTCAAACTCGACAGGAAAGGCTTCGTCGAGGTCGATGAGCTGTATCAGACCGCCGAGCCGTCGATCCTGGCGCTGGGCGATGTGATTGGTCGTGTCCAGCTGACACCGGTTGCCCTGGCAGAAGGCATGGCGGTGGCGCGACGCCTGTTCAAGCCCGAGCAGTATCGTCCGGTGGATTACAAGATGATCCCGACGGCGGTGTTCAGCCTGCCAAACATAGGCACCGTCGGTTTGACCGAAGAAGAGGCTCGCGAAGCCGGCCACGAGGTGGAGGTCTTCGAAAGCCGCTTCCGGCCGATGAAACTGACCCTGACTGAATGCCAGGAGCGCACGCTGATGAAGCTGGTGGTGGACGCCAGGACCGACAAGGTCCTGGGTTGCCACATGGTCGGCCCGGACGCCGGTGAAATCGTCCAGGGCCTGGCGATTGCCTTGAAGGCCGGCGCCACCAAGCGCGACTTCGACGAAACCATCGGCGTGCACCCGACGGCCGCCGAAGAGTTCGTCACCATGCGTACGCCGCTCGCCGGTTAATCGTCCTTCGCTGCGTCTGCCGCTGCCGCAAGGGTCGCGGCCAGACGCACGCGTTCTTCCAGATCCGTGCGGGTCTTGGCCAAATCCATTTCCAGTGACCTGTTGAGCTGCGACTGCTCATCGACATTCTGTTTGAGTGCCTGGCTTTCCAGCAGGGCGACGCGCAGGCGTTCCTGGAGGAGGGTGCGTTCGCCGTCGACGCGGGTGGCCTGTTCCAGCAACTGATCCTGACGGCTATTGCTTTGCTTGAGCTGTTCTTGCAGCAGGCTCAGTTCGCGCAGCGTGCCGCGGTTTTCAGTCAGCAAGCGTTCATTGTCGCGGTGCAACTGGGTGATTTCATCCTGGCGTACCAGCGCGCTTTGTTGTGCCTGGCGCAGTTCCATCTGTAGTTGTTGCACCTGGCCTTCATGGCGACTCATTTCCTGTTCGCGCTGTTCCTTGACCGCATTGCGGTAGTGCTCCAGCGCGTCGCGAGTGTGCAGGTGTTTTTCTTCAAGGGAGCGGATCTGCTCGTCCTTGTCTTTCAAGCGCAGTTCGAAATCGGCCAGCGCCTGGTTCAGCCCGGCGTTGCGGGTTTGCTCCGTTTGCAGAATGGCGCGGGTTTCTTGCAGGGCCTCGGATTCCTGGGTCAGCGCCAGGCTTTGAAATTCGTATTGCTGGTGCAGTTCGCTGTTGGCCTCTTGCGCTTTGCCGAGCTGGTTATCCAGCGCCTTGCGTTGTTCTTCGTACTGCGCGCGTGCCTGGTCGATGGGTTCTTGCGCCTGCTCCTTGAGTCTTTGTGCGAGCCGCGCCACCAGCGCCATCAGTTCGTCGTCGATCGGTTCCGTCGGCGCTTCGACAGGTTCAACCCTGTCATCGAGCTCCTTGAGATAGCGATGGATCGTGGTTTTCGAACCGGTATTGCCCATCTCGATCCGTACGGCATCGATGCTGGGGTTTTCGCCGCGGGCGAGGATCGCCAACCGAGCGGCTTGAACCA
This sequence comes from Pseudomonas sp. P4_C4, assembly GCF_056402055.1. NCBI lineage: Bacteria > Pseudomonadati > Pseudomonadota > Gammaproteobacteria > Pseudomonadales > Pseudomonadaceae > Pseudomonas > Pseudomonas sp. P4_C4. Next base: position 37,726 of record NZ_JBFUID010000047.1, read on the forward strand.
CCGCTTTATTTACACCGCCGCGTGCCATGAGTTCTCCCGGGTTTTGATGGTGTGGTACGTACCACGTAAATACACATTGTACCATTCAATCCATAAAGTTAAATACTGAATGCTATTAACACGGGATATACTGGTATTACCCCGTGTGATGACGATTTCAAGGTATTCCTCGAGCTATTTCCGTACACAAACCCTGTAGGAGCGAGCTCGCTCGCGAAAAACCAGAGAGCGCCGCGTGCATTCAGACGGCCAGCGTCATCGTTAACGATCATCGCGAGCAAGCTCGCTCCTACAATCAGTCAACACAGGTTTTGCAATGACCGAGCTGGATCGTTACCTGCAGGCTGCGACACGCGACAACACTCGCCGCAGCTATCGCGCGGCCATCGAACACTTTGAGGTGACATGGGGTGGTTTTCTGCCGGCCACCGGCGACAGCGTGGCGCGGTATCTGGTGGCGCATGCCGGGGTGTTATCGATCAATACGCTCAAGTTGCGGCTTTCGGCGCTGGCGCAGTGGCACAACAGTCAGGGCTTTGCCGATCCCACCAAGGCGCCGGTGGTGCGCAAAGTATTCAAGGGTATTCGTGCGCTGCACCCGGCCCAGGAAAAACAAGCCGAACCCTTGCAGCTTCGGCATCTGGAACAGGTGGTCAGTTGTCTGGAACTAGAAGTGCAAACCGCCAGGGCCGCAGGCGACCGGCCGGGTTTGCTGCGGGCCAGGCGCGACATGGCGTTGATTCTGCTGGGCTTCTGGCGCGGCTTTCGCAGTGATGAGTTGTGCCGGCTTCAGGTTGAACACGTGCAGGCCAGCGCCGGTTCCGGCATCAGTCTCTATCTGCCGCGCAGCAAGAGTGATCGTGACAACCTCGGCAAGACCTATCAGACGCCGGCCTTGCAACGCTTGTGTCCGGTGCAGGCTTATATCGACTGGATTACCGAGGCGGCACTGGTACGTGGGCCGGTGTTCCGTGGCATCGACCGTTGGGGGCATTTGGGTGAGGAGGGATTGCACGCCAATAGCGTTATTCCGTTATTGCGTCAGGCGTTGGCGCGGGCGGGTATCGCCGGCGAGCTTTACACCAGTCACTCCTTGCGCCGTGGCTTTGCGACCTGGGCGCATCAAAGTGGCTGGGATTTGAAGTCGCTGATGAGCTATGTAGGCTGGAAAGACATGAAGTCAGCCATGCGTTACATCGAAGCCAGTCCGTTCCTCGGCATGGCGCGCATCACAGAAAAGCCCGTGTCACCCTAGATACCGTTTTCTTCTATTAATACAGCTGGCTAATAGCGAAAGCCAATCAGCAGCATCAGGTTTGCCAATGAGCCTTCCGTTCGTCGAGTGGGTAAAGTTCTCTCCATCAACTTCTTAACCCCTGACGGAGAGTCAACGATGCCTATCATCAACAGCCAAGTTAAACCGTTCAAAGCTGACGCATTCAAAAATGGCGACTTCGTAAAAGTCTCGGACGCTGACCTGAAAGGCAAGTGGTCTGTGGTGTTCTTCTACCCGGCCGACTTCACCTTCGTCTGCCCGACCGAGCTGGAAGACCTGGCCGACAACTATGACGCGTTCCAGAAGCTGGGCGTCGAGATCTACAGCGTTTCTACCGACACCCATTTTGCCCACGCTGCCTGGCACAACACTTCGCCAGCCATTGGCAAGATCCAGTACACCATGATCGGCGACCCGACCCACGCGATCTCCCGCAACTTCGACGTGCTGATCGAAGAAGCCGGTCTGGCTGACCGTGGCACCTTCGTGATCAACCCTGAAGGCCAGATCAAGATCGTTGAACTGAACGACGGCGGTGTAGGCCGTGACGCTTCCGAGTTGCTGCGCAAAATCAAGGCAGCCCAGTATGTCGCTGCTCACCCAGGTCAGGTTTGCCCAGCCAAGTGGAAAGAAGGCGAGGCCACTCTGGCACCGTCCCTGGACCTGGTCGGCAAGATCTAAGTCTGTGACGCTCTTCATCAGGGCGGACTTCCGCACCTTCTAAGCAAGCTGCACCGCCCAATAAAAACGCCCGGGCGAGATTCGCTCGGGCGTTTTTTTGTCTCAAGAATTCAAGGAAATCGCCCGTATGTTGGACACCAATCTTAAAGCCCAGTTGAAATCGTACCTGGAACGGGTCACCCAGCCGATCGAGATCGTTGCTTCCCTCAACGACGGTGCGAAATCCCAGGAAATGCTCGAACTGTTGAAAGACGTTGCCAGTCTTTCCACCCGGATTACTTTGCTCGACAACGGTGATGATGCGCGCAAGCCGTCGTTCTCGATCAATCGCCCCGGGGCCGATATCAGCCTGCGTTTCGCCGGCATCCCGATGGGCCATGAATTCACCTCCTTGGTGCTGGCCTTGCTGCAAGTCGGCGGTCACCCGTCCAAGGCCAGTGTCGAAGTGATCGAACAGATCCGCTCGCTCAAGGGCGAGTTCAACTTCGAGACTTACTTCTCGCTGTCCTGCCAGAACTGCCCGGACGTGGTCCAGGCGCTGAACCTGATGGCGGTACTGAACCCGAACATTCGCCACGTCGCCATCGACGGCGCGCTGTTCCAGGCTGAAGTCGATGAGCGCCAGATCATGGCGGTGCCGAGTATCTACCTCAATGGTGTGAACTTCGGTCAAGGCCGCATGGGTCTGGAAGAAATCCTCGCCAAAATCGACACCAGCGGTATCGAGCGCCAGGCCGAGAAGATCAGCGCCAAAGACGCTTTTGATGTGCTGGTGGTCGGCGGTGGGCCAGCCGGCGCCTCGGCGGCAATCTACGCGGCCCGTAAAGGCATTCGCACCGGTGTCGCGGCCGAACGTTTTGGTGGGCAGGTGCTCGACACCATGGCCATCGAGAACTTTATCTCGGTGCAGGAAACCGAAGGGCCGAAACTGGCCGTGGCCCTGGAGGAGCACGTCAAACAGTACGACGTGGATATCATGAATTTGCAACGCGCAGACAAATTGATCACTGGCAAAGAAGGTGAGTTGCACGAAGTCCACTTCGCCAGCGGCGCGAAGCTCAAGGCCAAGACCTTAATTCTGGCGACCGGCGCACGGTGGCGTGAAATGAACGTTCCGGGCGAGCAGCAATACCGCAACAAAGGCGTGGCGTACTGCCCGCACTGTGACGGCCCGCTGTTCAAGGGCAAGCGCGTGGCAGTGATTGGCGGCGGTAACTCCGGCGTCGAAGCGGCCATCGATCTGGCCGGTATCGTGTCCCATGTCACGCTGCTGGAGTTCGATGTGCAGCTGCGTGCCGATGCGGTATTGCAGCGCAAGTTGCACAGCCTGCCGAACGTCACCGTGATCACTAGTGCTCAAACCACTGAAGTCACCGGCGACGGTCAGAAGGTCAACGGCCTGCGCTACAAGGATCGTCAGAGCGACGAGTTGCGCAGTGTGGAACTGGAAGGAATCTTTGTGCAGATCGGTCTGCTGCCCAACACCGATTGGCTCAAAGGCACCATTGAGTTGTCACCCCGTGGCGAGATCATCGTCGATGCCCGCGGTGAAACGTCGGTGCGGGGTGTGTTCGCCGCCGGCGATGTGACCACCGTGCCATACAAGCAAATCGTGATCGCAGTGGGCGAGGGCGCCAAGGCTTCCCTGAGTGCCTTCGATCACTTGATCCGTACTTCTGCCCCGGCATAAACCCCGGCGCTGAAAACACAAAACCCCATGAATGATCATGGGGTTTTTTTGTCTTGCACGTCACTTATGTAGGAGCGAGCTCGCTCGCGATGGTCGTCAACGATAACGCTGGTTGGCAGGTGCCCCGCGGTGTTCTCAGGTTTATCGCGAGCAAGCCCGCTCCTACAGTGGCGCTGGCTGAATGATCTCGATCCAGTAGGCGTCCGGGTCCTTGATGAACGCCAGGCTCTTCATACGACCATCGCTCAAGCGTTTCTGGAAATCGCAGCCCAGTGCTTCAAAGCGCTCGCACGCGGCGACGATGTCCGGTACCGAGATGCAGATATGGCCGAAACCGCGGGGGTCGGTGTTGCCATTATGGTAGGCGAAATCCGGATCGTTCTCGGTGCCATGGTTGTGGGTCAGCTCCAGGATGCCGGGGATCGATTTCATCCACTCGGTGCGCGCGACGGCATCGGCCGGGATCTGGTTTTTGTCGACCAGCGCCAGGAAATACAGACTGAACTCGGCTTCCGGGAAGTCGCGTTTTTCCACCAGCGTAAAGCCCAGAATGCGTGTGTAGAAATCCAGGGACTTGGTGATGTCCTTGACCCGCAGCATGGTGTGGTTGAAGACAAACTTCTGCGTGGCGGCGTCCGGTTGGGCGGTGACGCCGGGGAAGGTGTTCAATTCGTGCAGGCTCATGGGCCCTCCGGGAAATATGTGGGCTAACGAATGGCGACAATGATACGCAAGGGCTCGGACATCACCAAACCCAAACAGTCGGCTATTGCCTGACAGCCGGCCTGGGCCCAGACTTTACGGCTTGATCCGTGAGTGCCCATTGCAATGATTCGATTCCGTAACGTGCTGTTCATCTTGCTAAGCGTGCTTTCGCTGGCTGGCGTTGCCCGCGCCGATGCGCCAGTAGTGACCTGGCCGGAAGGCTGGCAGGTCGAAGTCGTGCCTGAATCGGCGTCTGGGGTCAGTCGCCAGCGGGCGGTAAAAAATGATCAGAATGGATCGCCGCTCATGGTGATGGAACTGACCATGAGTCCGGTGCAAAGCGATCACCAGGTAAACCTCGAAGGCGTATTGCTGGAGATGCGCAAGTCAGTTCAAAAAGACTTCTTTCAGGGCGGGTATCAAAGTGTCTGTACGCGCATTCATTCGACTACGTTGAGTCGATTGGCCGCGCTGGAAACAACCTGCACCATCACGCAAAATGGCAGGCATGTGCTTTCTCAAACATTGGTGGCTGCGGTGGATGCCGATAAGGCCTATGTTCTTTCCTACGCCGGGCAGGCTGAGGCTTATAAGGCGAGCCAGGATGAAATAGACGCTGCCCGAAACAGCTTGAAACTTTAGTAAGCGACAGTGCTTTTTCGATGCATGAAGAAAATTTTAGATATCCAAATGGATTAAGCACAAAGTTGGTGGCAGTCAGGTAGTTGGCTGGTGTCCGCCCCGGGCATTTAGATAACCCATGAAAAAGCCCTGCATAAGCAGGGCTTTTTTGTCGCCGCGAGAGTTAGCCGCGCAGCCACGAATCAACGGTGGCTGCACCGTACTGTTCTTTCCAGGCTTTCAGGCCGCGGTGGTTGCCGCCCTTGGTTTCAATCAGCTCGCCGGTGTGCGGGTTCTGATAAACCTTGACCACACGGGCGCGGCGGGTTTTAGGTGCGGCTGCCTGCTGCAGGCCGGATTTTGCCGGGTTGGGGTCGAGAATGGCGATGATGTCGCGCAGGCTCTTGCCATAGGTTTTCATCAAGCCCTGGAGCTTTTCTTCGAATTCAATTTCTTTCTTGAGCCCGGCATCGTTCTTCAAGGACTCCAGCTGCTTGAGCTGTTCTTGAAGAGCCTTTTCGGCTGCACGGAATTCAGCGAGTCTGGACAATATCTTTACTCCAATAGTGTGTTTGGCTGATACCAACCGCAAACAAAGCTATAAGCCAAGAGCCTTGAAGCGACTCGGTGATAGTGGCTCACCTGCCAATTTAGCACAGGCATGTAAAATTGTAGTAGTTAATTGGCCAAGAGTAAATCCTGTCTTTTTTTTCATGTAACGGCAGTAGTGTTTTGATTCAAATTGGTGCGTGTGGTCGTTGTTTTATCGGTTAAATCCGCTAGTTAATGGTTGCTTAATGCACTAATGAACTCCGCGCCGGGCATGGGTTTGCCGAACAGATAACCTTGCAGGAAGTTGACCTGATGAGCGCTCAGGTAATCACTCTGTTCACGGGTTTCGACACCTTCGGCCACCAGGGCAAGGTCGAGCTTGGCCGCCAGCTCGATGATGCTGTCCAGGATGTGGCTGGAGAGTGTGTCGATGCCGATCATGGCGACAAAGCTCTGGTCGATTTTCAGGAAGTCCACATTGAACTGCCGCAGGTAGCCAAGGCTCGAGTGGCCCGTGCCGAAGTCGTCGATGGCGATTTTCACGCCTAGTTCGCGAAGTTGCTCCAATAGTTGCAGGGTGATGGTCGTGGGCACGATCAGTTCACGTTCGGTCAGTTCCAGCACCAGATGGATCGAGCCCGGCTCGAACGCATCGAGAAACTCGCGACAATCCTTGACCAGCTCCAGGTCCTGACAATGGCTGGCGGTGATATTGATGCCAATGTGAAACGGCTTGTTGAATCTGGCGGAGTGCGGGGCGAGCAGGGCGGCGGTTTGTCGCATCAGCGAGCGGGTCATTGGTACGATCAGCCCGGAGTGCTCGGCAAACGGGATGAACAGGTCCGGACGCACCAGACCTTCCTTCGGATGTTTCCAGCGCATCAGCACTTCCGCGCCGGACCAGTTTTTGCTGTCGCCATGCACCACGGGCTGGAAATACGGAATGAACTCTTGAGCTTCCAGTGCCCGCTGCATTTCCTGGGTGGGTGCCGATGAGCGTTTTTGCAGGAAATGACCGATTGACCCGGCAATCACACCGAAGAAAATCAGCAAGCTGAACAATGGCGGATATTCGTTTCTCATGTATCGCCAGGTTTCGCCTTCGGGAAAGCCGGCTTCCACGGCAAAAGCATAGTGCCGGGAGGCCAATCGACTTTGCGCAACGGGCAGGTCCGGCGCGGCGCCCCTGTGAACCTTGCCGTCGGCGGCTATCCAGTCCGGGCCTACTTGCAGCAAGAGCAAGGTCTTGCGGCCGATCAAACGCAGAATATGACTCAAGTGATGACCATAGAGGGTCGTCAGTGCCCCTTTTTTTCCTTCGCTCAGGCGGTATACCAGCAAGGCGGTGTCGGGCGTTACCGGATTGCCGTTCCTGAGCCATAAGGCGCCCTGGGTGTAGTCACCGGGGTTGACCTTCTCCTGGTAGTCGCCGAACAGAGAGCTGCAATAGAGGTTGTTGTTCCACACCAGATTGGTTGAACTCACGAAGGGGCGGCGAGTGACCTGCTCGCGCAGGGCCAGACTGACGTCAGCGCAACTTTGGCCCGCCAGTGGCAGCAGTTCACGAGCGGCCTGGGCGCTGTTGTCGAGCATCAAGTCGAACTGGCGAATCGCTTCTTCGGCGGTTTGTTCGGCATTTTGTTTGAGCGCACGCCCTGCTTGCATGTAAAGAATGGCGGCCCCCAGCAGCACCGGGAGCAATCCACTGATCAGGGTGACAGCCATTCTTGTGCTGCGACTGCGGGTTTTGGCTTTCAGCGGCATTCGCGAATCCTGTCACGAAGAAGTAAGGCTCTCAAACGCTGGCAGGGCAAAACGCCTCCCACGAAGAGTTCGGGTACGGGCCATGATAGTTGGCCCTTGGCGGTTATGCCGCTCAACGCCAGTCAAGGCTTTCGGCCAGTTTGATAAAGGCCAGCGTCGCGGGTGATGCCTGGCGTCGATCGAGCACCGCCAGGCCGACTTGGCGCAACACTGCCGGCGACAGCGGTTTTTTCACACAGCGGCCGTCAATTTGATTGGGCAATGAACCTTCGGCAACTACCGTCACCCCGTCGCCACGAGTGACGACATCCAGGGTGCTGATCAACTGTGAGCAGCGATAACGGATGTTGGGCGTCAGTCGGGCCGCCGTGAACAGGCGTGAAACCAGCTCCGAAGAACCGGCCTCGGTCAGCACAAACGGGAAATCGCATAGATCCTTCAGACTGAGGCTGTCGTGAACCGCCAGCGGGTGGTCGGCGGGCAGTAGCGCGACCATCTGGTCTTCGATCAACGCGACCGTGTCGAAACGCTCCTCGGGCAACACAACAAAGCCGATGTCGATCCGTCGTTCCTCTAGCCACTGGAGCACCTGGCGGTCGGGGCCTTCGTCGATATGCACCTCTATGCCGGGATGGGCGGCGCGGAACTGCTGCAGAATCAACGGCAGCAATTTGATCGATGAGGTCGGGCCGAAGGAGCCGATGCGCAGCGTGCCGCGTTTCATGCCCCTCGCATCGGCCGCTTCCTGGCGCAGGGTGTTGGCCAGGCCGAGCATCGTTCGGGCGCGCAGCAACAACTGCTGGCCAATGTCGCTCAACTCGACCCGGGATTGATGGCGGCGCAACAGCTCGACACCCAACTCCAGTTCCAGGGACTTCAAGGCATGGGACACCGCCGATTGGGAAATACCCAGGCGATTGGCTGCTGCCGTGAAGCCTTGGAGTTCGGCCACGAGGGAGAAAATCTCCAGTTGAGTGAGGGTCATGAGTGTTTGCTCATTTTACGATGACTGGGTATTAGTCAAATGATACGTCATCTCTCCAATATCCGGTCCTGGAATCTAATGACGATCTGCGAGCAAGCGCTGTCAAAACCCTCGGATCTGCCGGTGTATCTGAAACTGGCGGCGGTCACCATGGTGTGGGGTGGCACCTTCGTTGCCGGACGCTATCTGGCCGATAGCCTCAACCCACTGCTGGCGGCCAGCCTGCGGTTTCTACTGGCCAGCGTGGCGTTGCTGCTGTTTGTGCGCATGGCGCGGATACCGATGGTTCGGCCTAGCGCCCGGCAATGGCTGCAATTGCTTTTGCTTGGCTTTTTCGGGATTTTTTTTTACAACCTGTGCTTCTTTTACGGCCTGCACTACATCAATGCTTCACGGGCATCCTTGATCGTGGCACTGAATCCGGCCGTGATCGGGCTGGCCTCCTGGCTGCTGTTCAAGGAGCGTTTGAACAAGGCAAAAGTCGTGGGTATTGCGATCTGCATGGCGGGCGCCAGCATGGTGATCGTCAGCCGCGATCCGCAATTACTGGCCGGCGGTGTCGGTGTCGGTGCTGGTGCCTGGCTCGGCGATCTGCTGATTTTTGGCTGTGTCCTCGGCTGGGGAGTCTACTCGCTGTTCTCCAGAGAGCTGAACCAGACCCTGGGACCGGTGCAAACAGTGACCTATTCGATTTTGCTCGGCACCGGCATGCTCTGGATGACTAGCATCGTCCGCGGCGAGGTGAGTGTCGCCGCGATCAGCCAGCTGGGTGCACAGCAATGGTTGAGCCTTTTGTACCTGGGCGTGCTGGGTTCGGCGCTGGCCTATATCGGCTATTACGAAGGCATCCGCAAAATCGGCGCGATGCGTTCCGGGGTGTTCATTGCCTTGAACCCACTGACGGCGGTAGTCCTTGGCGCGCTGCTGCTGGGTGAGCCGCTGACGCTGGCCATGTGTCTGGGCGGCGGGCTGATATTGGCAGGGATTTTCCTGTGCAATAAACCCCTTGCACGAGCAGGGAAAAAGGGGATTTGATACAGAAGGCGGACAAACTGATTTACGCTGTGTAGAATCGGTTTACGCATACAATAATAATCGTCTTCTGGCAGCAGAAGCCTCGCCCGCAAGAGCCTTGGGTCGACAATGAAGATATTCGGGTTTCAACTGATCTACGGTGACTTTCTCGCCCGCAGTGTGCGGGGCATCTCCTGTGCGCCACCCGCCAGTCTCAGCATTGCTTACAACTAACCTTTGTTAATTGATAAAAAAATGATGAGGCGCCGACCATGGCAGATCTATACGAAAACCCAATGGGCCTGATGGGCTTTGAATTCATCGAGCTCGCATCGCCAACCCCGAACACCCTGGAGCCGATCTTCGAGATCATGGGCTTCACCAAGGTGGCGACCCACCGTTCCAAGGACGTGCACCTGTATCGCCAGGGCGCGATCAACCTGATCCTCAATAACGAACCCCATAGCGTGGCCTCGTACTTTGCGGCCGAGCACGGTCCGTCGGTGTGCGGCATGGCGTTTCGCGTCAAGGATTCGCAAAAAGCCTACAAGCGTGCCCTGGAACTCGGCGCCCAGCCGATCCACATTGAAACCGGCCCGATGGAGCTGAACCTGCCGGCGATCAAAGGCATCGGTGGCGCGCCGCTGTACCTGATCGACCGTTTCGGCGAGGGCAGTTCGATCTATGACATCGATTTCGTGTTCATCGAAGGCGTGGACCGCCACCCTGTTGGCGCCGGCCTGAAGATCATCGATCACCTGACCCACAACGTGTATCGCGGTCGCATGGCCTACTGGGCCAACTTTTACGAGAAGCTGTTCAACTTCCGCGAAATCCGCTACTTCGACATCAAGGGCGAGTACACCGGCCTGACCTCCAAGGCCATGACCGCGCCCGATGGCATGATCCGCATTCCGTTGAACGAAGAATCGTCCAAGGGCGCCGGGCAGATCGAAGAGTTCCTGATGCAGTTCAACGGCGAGGGCATCCAGCACGTTGCGTTCCTGTCCGATGACCTGCTCAAGACCTGGGATCACCTGAAAAGCATCGGCATGCGCTTCATGACCGCGCCGCCGGAGACCTACTACGAAATGCTCGAAGGCCGTCTGCCGAACCACGGCGAGCCGGTCGGTGAACTGCAAGCGCGGGGCATTTTGCTGGACGGTTCGTCCGAGTCGGGCGACAAGCGCCTGCTGTTGCAGATCTTCTCGGAGACCCTGATGGGGCCGGTGTTCTTCGAATTCATCCAGCGCAAGGGCGACGATGGTTTCGGCGAAGGTAACTTCAAGGCACTGTTCGAATCCATCGAGCGTGACCAGGTGCGTCGTGGTGTTCTTTCAACCGACTAAGCCGTTACACCGATAAAAACTGTGGGAGCGAGCTTGCTCGCGATGGCGGTGTGTCAGTCAACATTAATGTTGAATGTACAACCGCCATCGCGAGCAAGCTCGCTCCCACATTTGTTTTGTGTGTGCTTAAGGTCTGCGCTGCCGCACCAGATGCTTGAACCCCTCGAACATCAGTACCAGCACGGCCATCCAGATCGGGATGTAGGTCAGCCATTCGCCGGCCTTGATGCTCTCTCCCAGCAGCAATGCCACCCCCAGCAGCAACACCGGTTCGACGTAGCTCAACAGGCCGAACAGGCTGAACGGCAGCAGGCGGCTGGCAATGATGTAGACCACCAGCGCCGACGCACTGATCACGCCGAGCAGCGGGATCAACAGCGACAACCATGGATGCTGGTCAAACACAGCGAAACCTTGCGCGCCGCTCTGAATGAACCAGATCGCCACCGGCAGCGTCAATGCCATGTCCAGCCACAAGCCGCCGAGGTTGTCCGCCGCCAGCCGTTTGCGCAGTAAGAAGTAGGTCGGATAGCCAATGCAGACCAGCAAGGTCGCCCAGGAAAAACCACCGACCTGATATACCTCGTTGATCACGCCCAGGCAGGCGAATACCACGGCAACTTTTTGCAGGTAGGACAGGCGTTCGCCGTAGGCGATCCGCCCGGTCAAGACCATGGTCAGCGGCAACAGGAAATAGCCGAGTGACACGTCGAGGCTGTAGCCGTTCAGCGGCGCCCACATGAACAGCCACAATTGCACGCCGAGCAGGGCAGAGGAGGCGATCAGCGCGCCCATCAGTTTCGGGTTGGCAATGGCGCGCCGAACGATCTCCAGCACGCGCTTCCACTCGCCGGATGCCACCATGAACACGGTCATGCACGGCACGGTCAGCAGCATGCGCCAACCGAAGATTTCCACGCCGCTCAAGGGGGTGAGCAGCGACGTGTAGTAATACATGACGGCAAAAAGCACCGAGGCTGAAACCGATAGAGCGATACCTTTAGACAAGCTGTCCTCGCGATGTTGAAGGTGAAACGGGGGGGCGGAGAATACGTGGTTTTCGGGCCGAACATTGACCAATCAATCAACACTGTCCAACTGTAGGAGCGAGCTTGCTCGCGATGGTGTGTCAGTTGACATC